>DATHNK010000033.1:0-8450 GCA_035486075.1 Bacteroidia bacterium | reverse complement strand
GAAGCGCAAAGTATTACTCTCACAAAAGCAACTCGAACTCACGCTCGACCGTCTTTGCCACCAGTTAATAGAAAACCACGACAGTTTTAAGGATACCGTAATCATTGGCTTGCAGCCCCGTGGCATCTATTTGGCCCGCAGGATGCAAAAGAAGCTGAGTGCGCTGCTTAAAGGCGTGAAAATTGCTTACGGCGAGATTGACCCCACTTTTTACCGCGACGACTTCCGCACCAAGGGGCATCCTATATCGCCCAGCAGCATGAACATGGACAATGTAACGGTGGAAAGTAAAAATGTAATCCTGGTCGACGATGTGCTGTTTTCGGGGCGTACCATCCGTGCAGGCTTAGATGCCCTGCTCGATTTCGGCCGGCCCAAAAAGGTGGAACTGCTGGTTCTTATAGACAGGCGTTTCAGCCGCCATCTGCCCATCCAGCCCGATTATGTGGGCAAACGGGTAGATACCATTGTATCGCAAAATGTAAAAACCGATTTGAAAGAAGCAGGGGACAAAACGGACGGGGTTTGGTTAACGGAGAGTGAGCCGCCTTCGCATAAAGCTACGGCGAGCCAAAGAAAGTGAGGAATATGAGATTGAACTTTATAGACTTTATGAACTTTACAAACTTTATAAACTAATAGCATGAAATCAGCGTTAAGTGTCAAGCATCTGGTAGGAATTAAAGACTTAACGCTTAGCGATATTGAACTTATTTTCGCTACCGCCGACAATTTCAAATCTGTTATCAACCGACCTATTAAAAAGGTGCCATCGCTGCGCGATGTAACCATAGCCAACATATTTTTTGAGAACTCCACCCGCACCCGCATCTCCTTCGAGCTGGCTGAACGCCGCCTCTCGGCCGATGTGCTAAACTTCTCCGCTTCGGCATCGTCGGTAAAGAAGGGCGAAACACTGATAGACACGGTTAAGAACATCCTCGCCATGAAAGTGGATATGGTGGTAATGCGCCACTCGAGCGCAGGTGCATGCAGATTCCTTGCCGATAATATTGACGCGGTAGTCGTAAACGCAGGCGACGGTACGCATGAACATCCTACCCAAGCCTTGCTGGATGCTTTCTCAATCCGCGAAAACTTAGGAAATGTAAAAGGTAAAAAAGTGGCAATCGTAGGCGATATAATGCACTCGAGGGTGGCTCTTTCAAATATACTTTGCCTGCAAAAGTTGGGTGCGGAGGTTATGGTTAGCGGCCCGCCGACACTGATACCAAAATACATATCCGCTCTCGGTGTAAAAGTGGAATACGACCTTATGAAAGCCCTCCAATGGTGCGATGTAGCAAATATGCTGCGCATACAGTTGGAGAGGCAGGATATAAAATACTTTCCTTCTACACGGGAATACTCGATGCAATATGGGCTAAACAAGCAACGCCTCGACTCCTTGAAAAAGAAAATCCTGATTATGCACCCCGGCCCCATAAACCGCGGGGTGGAAATAACCAGCGATGTTGCCGACTCCGACCAATCTATCATCCTCGACCAGGTGGAGAACGGGGTTGCGATACGAATGGCGGTGCTTTATTTGCTGGCTGCGAAGACGCAGGAGTAGAAGAATTAATGAGTCTAAAAAGTCCGATTTATATCATAACCTAAGTGTTTGGCTCTATCCATGTCTTCCTGTGCCCCAGTATAATCACCCATGTCCTGTTTAGCCATTCCTCTACCATAATAAGCATCAGCATTATTAGGATTAGATTCAATGGCATTCGAAAAGTCTTGGATTGCGTCTTTGTAATTTCCTAACATAGATTGAGCCATTGCCCTGCCGCAAAAATAATCATCACTTGCATCTGGATAGAACCCAATTGCTACAGTAAAATCATCTATTGCACCTTCTAAATCTCCTAAGAAAAATTTAGATAATCCTCTATTACCATAAGCCCTTCCCTCTGAAGGGTCTAATTCAATTGCTATTGAATAATCTTGAATAGCTCCTTCAATGTTACCTAATGTGGATTTTGCAACTCCTCTATTGAAATATGCTTCACGCCAATTAGGATCTATCTTAATAACCTTAGAAAAGTCTTTTATAGCACCGTTATAATCACCTGAAATATTCTTCGTTATTCCACTATTGAAATAGCCATTTGCTTTGTTTGAACTTCCTTGAAATATTTTATTGAAAAAATTACCTATAATATTCGTGTGTCCTTGCCTATTACCTTTTAAAGATACTTCTTTCGCCTTTACTTTAGAGATTACAGAAGCGGCTTTGTGAGTTTTTATGTCCACTCCAACATTTGTAAGCATAGGTGCGTTAAGTGTTGCGTCTTCTCCAACCCTTATCTCTTCACCTACTTTTGAAAGCACAGGTGCGTTAAGTGTTGCGTCAATAGTAATGTATATATATTTATCTACTTCTAAGAGTGATGGGGCAGTGAAAGTTCCACCAGTATCAATATTTATCGCCCTGCATTTTTTAAGAACTGACAGGAATAAAGATAAGTTATCTTTAATCCGTATTGTACCATCTACTTCTGTGAGTAAAGGTGTTTCGAAAGACCTATATTTTCCATTAATACCTATTCCTCCTTTCATCTTTGCAAGTATAGGTGCTTTAAAAGACGCTCCTTCTCCAATATATACACCACCATTAATTCCTGAAATTAAGGGTGCAAAGAAAGAAGCACCAACATGGATATATATATCTTGGCTGACTTTTGTAAGTAATGGCGCAACAAAAGACGCGCCATTTTTAACAGTTATTGATCCATTAACCTCTACAAGTGTAGAATAATCCGTGGTATCGTCTTTATTAATTGTTAAATCACCTTCGATTTTCATTTGCGATATTCCGGATTTGGTTCTTTAACAAGGTATTTGAATAATCAGGTTCATCATCGCCATACGCTTTGGCAAGACCAGATGCACTTAAATTATTCAAATCCTGCTTTTCCATATTTAATGAGTCTTTTGTATCTCCTTTTTTTTGGGAAACAAAAGAGTAAATTTCTTGCAAGGTACTATTGTCGTTAATAGTATTAATAATCCTTAATAGGTTGGACTTTAATTCGGCTGTACTCATATTTTCAGCTATTTACTTAGTACAAATTTAGTCATTTTTCCAATTGTCCGCAACTTATAATCCATAACTCATAATTCATAACTATATTTGCACCTCAAATTTTAAGCGTAATGTTCGATAGTCTGTCAGAAAAGTTAGAAAGGGCATTTAAGATGCTCAAGGGTCAGGGAAAGATTACCGAAATCAATATTTCCGAAACTCTGAAAGAAATACGCCGCGCCTTAATTGATGCCGACGTAAACTATAAAATTGCCAAAGAATTTACCGAAAGGGTAAAGGAAAAGGCCTTGGGAAGAAGTGTCCTAACGGCTGTTTCTCCCGGCCAGTTGATGGTGAAGATTTGCCATGAGGAACTTGCCGACCTTATGGGTAACCAGGAAAGCACTGTAGCTTTGACGGCCAATCCAACCATCATTTTGATGTCTGGATTGCAAGGTTCGGGTAAAACGACTTTCTCCGCTAAACTTGCCAATTATTTCAAAAATAAGAAAGGTAAAAAACCATTGCTCGTAGCTTGTGACGTTTACCGTCCTGCAGCTATCCAGCAATTAAAAACTCTGGGTGGACAGTTGGAAGTAGAAGTGTATTCCGATGAAAACGAAAAGAACCCTGTTAAGATTGCACAGGCCGCTATAAAACAAGCAAGACTGAATGAAAATACGGTTGTAATTATTGATACTGCGGGCCGTCTTGCTGTGGACGAGCAGATGATGAATGAAATTGCAGAATTGAAAAAGGTCATCAATCCGCAAGAGATACTTTTTGTGGTGGATAGTATGACAGGACAGGATGCTGTGAATACGGCCAAAGCCTTTAACGATAGATTGGATTTCAATGGTGTTGTGCTTACTAAATTAGATGGCGATACTCGCGGTGGTGCGGCTTTATCTATCAAGTCAGTTGTAAATAAACCTATCAAGTTTGTTGGAACAGGTGAGAAGCCTGATGCAATGGACGTGTTCTATCCTGCCCGTATGGCAGACAGGATTTTGGGTATGGGTGACATTGTTTCCTTTGTTGAGAAAGCACAGGAGCAATTTGATGTGGAAGAAGCAAAGAAACTTCAAAAGAAAATCGCCAAAAACCAATTTGATTTTAATGACTTTCTTGCGCAGTTGCAGCAGATAAAAAAGATGGGTGGGGTGAAAGACATAGCCTCTATGCTTCCCGGAATGGGCAATTCCATTAAGGAAGGAGATATTGATGAAAAATCATTCAAGCAGACGGAAGCCATTATACAATCCATGACTCCAGAAGAGCGGGCCAAGCCGGAAACCATAAATGGCAGCCGTAGAAAGAGACTCGCATCAGGTAGCGGAACAAACATACAAGATGTGAATAGACTGATTAAGCAGTTCGAGGATATGCAGAAAATGATGAAAATGTTCAGCAATAAGTCTGCTATGGCAGGATTGATGCAGCGCATGGGTAAAATGCCGCACGGCAGATAGGAATACAAAATGCCACAGATTTCACAGATTAAAACAAAGAGGTATTTTAATAAAAAGTATTAATCTGCGAAATCTGTGGCATGATTTTTATAATTCAATATTTGATATGATTTTACTCGACGGGAAAAAGGTTTCAGAAGAAATATTAGAAGAGATTAAAGTTGATGTAGAGAAACTAAAATCGGAAGGTAAAAAGGTACCACATCTGGCAGTAATATTAGTTGGGAATGACCCTGCCAGCGAAACATACGTGGGTAGTAAAGTAAAGACCTGCGAACGGGTTGGATTTAAATCTACGCTTATTCGTTTCCCAAGTACCATTGAAGAATCTGAGTTATTGAATAGAATCGAGGAATTAAATAATGACCCTGATCTCGATGGATTTATTGTTCAATCTCCATTGCCCAAACATATCTCCGACGATAAAGTAATTAATGCTATTTCCCCCTCAAAAGATGTGGATGGATTTCACCCGGAAAACCTTGGCAGGGTAGCACTCAATATGCCCGCGTTTCTCCCCGCAACACCATTTGGAGTTATAACATTACTTGATAGGTATAATATTCCCACGTCAGGAAAGCATTGCGTAGTAATTGGCAGAAGCCACATTGTTGGGTTACCCGTTAGCCTTTTAATGGTACGTAATTCCAAACCGGGGAATTGCACTGTTACTATCTGCCATAGCAAGACAGTTGATCTGAAAAGTTTTACTCTTCAAGCAGATATTTTAATTGTGGCTACCGGACAAACTGAAAGCGTAACAGCTGATATGGTAAAAGAAGGTGCAGTGGTTGTGGATGTGGGTATTTCACGTGTTCCCGACTCAACTAAGAAAAGCGGATTTCGTCTTGCAGGGGATGTGAAGTTTGATGAAGTGGCTCCTAAATGCAGCTATATTACACCAGTGCCAGGTGGGGTAGGACCTATGACAATCGCGTCGCTTCTGAAAAATACCTTGGAAGGAGTTAAGCGCAGAATTACCCCAAACCCCTAAAGGGGCTTTGAATAGCGCTATACGTAATAGGGAAGCCCCTTTAGGGGTTTGGGGCGGAAAATACAAAGTAAATTAACTATTTCTTTTTCTTTTTTCTTTTCAATTCGTAATTGTAAATGGCATGTCCCATGTCACTCATAAAGGGCAACCCAATGGAGTCGTATTGATAGTCGTCAGTATTAAGAATATCTTTATCATTTACATAAATTAAAATGGAAAGGAAAAACTCTACACCTGTTTTTGAATCCTTGATATACGAGCAATCGGCTAAAAACCCATAAGCTCTTCCAACAATATTATAGGAACGAATGCTTGTATCTATAGTATTTCTGCTGGTTCCAAAGTAAATGTATTTTTTGTAATTGTCCGGATATTCTTTGTTATCATAAGTTGGATGAGTGCTTTCTCTTGGTAGCATACTCATGTATTTTTTTAAAAAAGCATAGTCACTTTGTGTTAAATTGAACCGACTGGAAAGCTTTAATGAGTTTGGATATATTAATGACAGCAAAATATTATTTTCATCTTCAAAAGGGATGTAATTATTACGCCTGAAATTTTTTGGCGGCAATTTTTTGCCCCCATCCATAAATGCTTTTCCAATTGTGGTATGTGTTGCACGATTTTTGATATTTCCTGAATTATAAGCCGGAGGCTGAGTATAAATTGTTTTCGAATTGTTGTCAAGAAAAGAGAACCCATTTGTATATCTGTTATTTGTACTGTCACACGCGCCATTCAACCGCTGATTTATGGTGGCATTTACATATCCCAGTTCATGCAACCTTTTATTTACATAGGCTGAAGAAAGGAATTCATATACCCTTGAATATGCATTGTTATCACTGATCAGCAACATCCTTTTTATGTATTGTGAAATGCTTGGAAACCCTGTGATAGAACTAGTATCATAAAGTTCCTTTGTTTCACAGGTGTGTGAACTGTCAATACTGAGGCGGGTATCCTTAGAAAAGTTCGGGATTTTTAGTTTGTTTATTTTTTCAAGTGCTAAGGCTGCAAGTGGAAGTTTGACAAGGCTTGCAGGGTAATAGTATTTTTTAGTAGGTGGTTCCAGGAGATATTTTTTGAGCACTATGCGTTTATTCTTATCGCGATTTACCTGGGTATATATAACCTGCAAATGGTACTTCTCAGGATTTGTAAATACCTTTTGGTATTTCAGGTAAAGGGAATCATTGTGACAAATTGTACTCAGGAGATTCTGTCCACAGCATGGAATATATATCGCTGCCAGCACAACGACTATGATACCCCTGATATTCATTTCACTTAACTCCTTAATTGGGCTTTTATTAGGTTCTGCTTGCTGGAACCCCAGTGGTAACCCAGAGAGAACGGGAGTTTTTTAGGTTTCCTTAGGATAGTATCTTTATAGGCCTGTAATAAATCGGTTTGGAATACACCTGAGAAATCACTCACCGGATTCACATATACACCATACAACGAAACATACCATTTATCACCCGGAAAATATTTATATGGAATACCTGTGTCGTCTTCCAGTATGGTTTTGCTTTTTGTAAGGATAACATCTCTGAAAGAAGAAAAGAAAGCATAATGGAGTAGGTAGGATGCTGATTTAAGATAGGTAATACAGGGTTTCATTTTGGTAAACATATTTTTAAGCGCGATATTTTTGGCATATGCGGCGTCCGATAAATCGCACTTCATGTAGCTCACCATTTGTATGGAGTTATTCTTGCTGTTTTTAAAATAGACTTTCACCAGGTCATTGTGGTGTGTACCTAAACTATCTTTTGGAAGTTCAGTTTCCGTGCCATCATCATTTAAGTGAAAATATTTGAGGTTAATAATTTCATGGCCGGTCCTAACAAGAAAAACACAAATAAGAGGAAGTGTGCCATTTACATTATCAGCATTTAATGCAGTAGACATTTTACTGGTAATAAAATAGCTTCTTTTAAAAATATCTCCCAATGATTTATAAACTGCATCAAGGTAGTTTTCTGTCGTTTTTATATTCATGTGAGCCAGATCAGGCAAGGCACCATTAATTTCTAGCGCATACATGCGGTAGTTTTTTGCATCCGGAAAAAAGTAATTGACGTGCAAAATATCCGGTCCGCTAAGCGGGTAAAAAACATCCAGGTTAGATTTACGCTCTTCCACCAGTTCAGTATTACCCCATTCAGTCATAGGTTCAAGCCTGCTGGTAGCGATCTGGTTCCATGAGAAATCAAAATTCCGGTGGAATCTGGCCCATACAGAATCATTTTCCAGTTTAGCATAAGGGCTGCCGGGCCAAGCCTTCATTCCTGCAATGTATCTTGCAATGTCATTATATTTACGGTCGAAGCTGATTTTACCAAAGTCTTCATCCTGCCATGCTTTGGTAGTATCTGCTGAGGCTTTATTAAGGGCGGTGTCTTTAGGGACTGGTTTAGTGGCTACAACGTCTACATTTGACTTGTTAACACAGGAATTTACAAATAACGTGAGTGCTATAAAAAGCGAACAGTAACTAATTTTTTTCAGGAATGATAGAATTTTCATGTAAGGAAATTGTCGGTTTTTTAATAAAATATACTGCACTTCCTGCCAGTATAGTTCCAAGCCCGAGAAGGGATTCCCGTGGATGTTCCATGATAGTGAAGTATAGCATCCATGAACTAAGCGCAAGAAAAATAATGGGAGTTACGGGATAGCCAAATGTCTTATATCCGTCAGTTTTGCCTTTCATGCGCGAACGGAGGACAAATAGGCCTAATACAGTGAAGAAAGTGGAGAGACTTAGCGTAAAACCTATATACAATAATACTTTCCCAAAAGATGCTGTAAGTATTAGGAGAAGAGATATTACTCCCTGTATTATTTTAGCTACATATGGCACACCATGTTTATTTGTTATGGATAAGAAAGAAAGCTGGGGAAGATCCTCACCCATAACCTGTGCTACTCTTGGCCCTGCCAA
>DATHNK010000032.1:0-8622 GCA_035486075.1 Bacteroidia bacterium | reverse complement strand
TTTGCCTCATGCTTTTTTAAATCACGGCCCAGGTATTCTCCATTTACATCGGTATATAAACTAGGATGAATGGCTGTATGGTAGAGGGCTGTATAGAAGGTGGTGAGTAAATTTTTATCCTTAGACGAGACTTGTATTTTATTGAAATAGTCATTCCATGCGGCTTCAGTTTTATGCTGAACTCCTTCAAAATCCCAAGCAGGAATTTCCGATGTGAGATTTAATGCCGCATTGGCTGCACTTACTCCGGAGATTCCAATTTTTATTAAAATTTTATCGCTGTGTTTAAAACCAAAAACAGCTTTTATATTTTTAGAATCACAATCCTTTTTGAACTCTATTAACTTATTTTCTTTGAACAATTGTTTGATGGCAGCCGGTTTGGAAAAGCGTATATCGAAGTACACTATTTGGTCCTTTGCCCATGCTTTGGAGCGACGGTAGCCGCTGACTTCCGTATCGCTTACAAAAGTTATTTGCGAACCTAATACCTCATCCCTGTGCACCAAATCGAGTACTATTATGCAGGAATCTTTTTTAGGAAAAGTGTAACGATGAATACCTGCCCGCTCCCCTACTGTCAGTTCTGCTTTTATATTTCCATTATGCAGCACAACCGAATAATAACCGGCAGTTGCTTTTTCACTTTTATGGGAGAAGCCTGAAGAATAAGAACCCAGCAATTCCCCATCGGGAGATTTTGCATTATAAATTACCGGCACGGGCATTAATAGAATATCGCCCCAATCTGAACAGCCGGTACCACTCAAGTGTGTGTGTGTAAAACCATAAATAACGCTATCAGAATAATGATAGCCCGAACAGCCATCCCAACCTGAGAGGCGGGTATCGGGGCTTAGCTGCATCATACCAAAAGGATAACATGCGCCGGGAAATGTGTGCCCGTGCCCGGCAGTGCCAACAAATGGATTTAAATATTGGGTAAGATTTCTTTGCTGGGCAACTATGCTGAGTGAGAGTATACCGAGAAAGAAAAGGACTTTTAATTTCTTCAAGATTTGAGAGTGTTTATAAAGGCGAATTTACGAATTCCTATTTATCAATTATTACCTTGCCACTACCCAACAAGCCGCCATCTTCATTTAAAACCCTATACAAATAAATTCCGGAGGGATCATCACTAAGGTTAATGACATTGTTACCCTGAGGGGATAGAAGCGCTTCTGTGAGTACTTTTTTACCCAACACATTATATACTTCAACTGATAACGGCCCACCGGCAACTGACGACTGAATTGTGAATACACCATTATTAGGATTAGGGAAAATTGCAATAGAGTTTTTTTCGGTTACTGAATTAACAGATGTGATAGTATTATTACAAGGTTGCCATTTGGCAAGGAAAGAATATTCGTTTGTTCCACCGTTCAAAGTATCATTACCAAAAACACACTGACCACTTTCCACATCGCCTCCAAAATAAACATTATGCCCAAATGGGTTAGCTGCAATGGCATTTGCATCATCGTTATTGTTATCTATTGAAGCACCGCAAAGTGCTTTACCTGAAGTGTCGAACACAAAGATACATGAAGGCAAATATGAACTGGAAATCAATTTTACAGAACCAAATGCAATTGAATCGTTAAAACTACCCGCTAAATAAATATGATCCCATTTATCGACGGATAATGAATACCCTACTCCATCAAACAGAGATTTTCCATTTTGCGCCCAAATTATATTACCTGAGGTATCATACTTAACAAAAAAAATATCAATTGGACTGTGCGTATTTAATTCATAAGAGCCAAATGTAATACTATCTCCAAATTGTCCAGTAATATAAATACACCCTGATTTATCAGTAACCACTGAATAACTATAATTTAAAAAAGGAATAAACGAATGTATTCCAAGGCTATTTTTAGCCCATTTTACATTTCCGTTGGAATCATACTTAACCAAGAAAATTGAACCTTGGGGACTATAGGTTGTTAATCGATAAGTACCAAATGAAACTGTATCAAGCATTGAACCGGTGAGATAAACATTATTATTATTGTCGGTTGCTACCTCATAAGTATATGAACTGCTTAAACTGTTCGAAGTTAGCCCACTTTTTAGCCATAGAGTATTTCCATTTGAATCAAATTTAACTAGAAAAACATCATATACTTTAGAGATTGTGGTTTGGGAACCGAAAGATATTGTGTCGGAAAACCGTCCTGAAATATAAATGTTACAGGACTTGTCAGTAGCTACAGAAAAAGCTTCAATGCCAACTCCACCACTAATTTCTTTACTACTTCTAGCCCACAGAACATTTCCATTAGGCGCATACTTTACAAGAAAAGCATCACCACCTTTAGTGACTATTTTAAATGCCCCAAAATTGATAGAATCAATGAAATTCCCTGTTATATAAGAATTTCCTTTATTATCAGTCGCAACAGAAAAAGAACTTGAAACGCACCTTAAATTTGCTGCATTAGCGCTTTTGGCCCAAAGAACATTTCCATTTGAATCATATTTAACGATAAAGGCTTCTGTATTGGAACCAGTTGTTGTAATTGTATCATTGCCGAATTTTACGCTTCCCTGAAATAGTCCCGCTTCGAATACATTTCCTTTATTATCAGTTGTAATTGATAGAGGGTCACACACAGTACTATTTGTATTATTTATTCCTTCTCTAGCCCACAGCCAACTCTGCCCAAAAGAGAATGAAGAACTAAAAGTAAAAAATAAAATGCAAAACAGTACCCGTAATTTTCTCAAAGTGAAAGATTTAGAAAGTAAAGATAATGAAATTACTTTGCTGTAATCTCATTCAGCACCTCCGCTACCTCTCCAGTCAGCATTTTGCGGGAATATTTTTCAATATTCACACTTTCGCAAGGCAAATAGCCTTGCTTGTATTTGTTATAAAAATAAAGGATATTGGCTTCCAGTGTTTGGCTATCTTCATATCCGGAGATAAGTCCGCCTTTAGTTTCTTCCAGAATTTTATCGGCATCTCCCCCTTTGGGACCAATACATAATATGGGACGTTTGGCAGCAAAGTATTCAAACAATTTGCCTGTGGTTATGCCCATAGCATTAGGGGTATTATTTATAAGTAACAATAACACTTGCGACTTTTTTTGCACTTGCGTAACCTCTGCATGCGTTAAGTATGCTATCTTCTCCATATACGGCAAAAGCCCATTGTTTTCAATATCTTCTGTAACTGCAATGTCTGTTTTGCCAACTAATTTCAGTTGCAGATCTTTTGCAAATTCCGGATTCTTTTTTACAATTTCCGAAAGTGTTTTCCATAATATTCCGGGATTGCGGCTCTTATCTAATGTACCAATATATACAATGCTGAATTTTTTGTCTGCTTCTACTTTTTCGTCTGAATAATCATCCGGGTCGTAGCCGTTGGAGATGAACTTAAATTTATTACTCACCCCCGACCCCTCTCTACCAGTAGAGAGGGGGGAAGTACCTTTTTTATATAATTCCTCCAATTCATCCAGCCAGGTTTTACCAACGCAAGTAACTACATCAGCTTCTTTTAATACTTCTAATTCAAGTCGTTTATGTTTACGATTGGCAAAAGAGGAAAGCATAAGTTTAGAATAGAAATCAATGTTGGTCCAGGGGTCGCGGAAATCAGCCATCCACGGGATGTTGAGCTTTCTTTTTAAACCTAATGCAATGAGGTGCATACTATGGGGCGGGCCTGTAGAAATTACAGCATCAACAGGATTGCTCTTTATATAATTTTGCAGATATTTGATAGATGGATTCACCCAGAATTTACGTGCATCTGGAATGAAAAAATTACCACGTATCCAGACAGCGATCTTTTCAAACTTCTTCGGTTTCTTTGATTCTGTAAGGAAAGCAGCATTTATTTTCTGGTCTTTTTTCTGCCCGATAAATACTTTATAAAAATTATATGGCTCCCAAATTTTTGTTTTTATAACCGTAAGGTTTTTGGGCAAATCCTTTTCCAGCGAAGAATCATTATTAGGTGATTCAGGATTTTCAGGAGTATATATTATAGGTTCCCAGCCATAATCGCGCAGGTACTTGGTAAACTTCAGCCACCGCTGAACACCTGCCCCTCCGCTGGGAGGCCAGTAATAGGTAATAATAAGTACCTTCTTCATTTTTTTATGCGGCCTCTTTTTTCTTCTTCACTTGCATATAGAGGAATCCTATGCAACCACCAAAAAGAATGAGGGAACTTGCCAACGATATTTTCTCTCCAATGAAATAATGCGAAGGATGAAACTTGAATTCTATGCTATGATTTCCCGCAGGAATTATCATTGCCCTCAATACATAATCCACCTGAATATGGTCGGCGGGTTGTCCATCAATATAGGCCTGCCAGCCATTTTCCTTGTAATATATTTCAGAGAATACCGCCAACCTGTCAGTCTTTGAGTGCGATACATAATTCAGGTCATTAGGCTCATATGAAGTCATCTTTATAACTGCAGTTGAATCGTGAGGCTGCATGGGGCTTACTTTTAAATAATCGCTATACCGTTTATCCACAATGGCAGTATTCCCCGGGCTGAAATTATTCAGGGCTACTATTTCAGAATCGGCATTATTTACCTTTCTGTAATTATCGACAAACCATGCGTTGCCCAAAGCGCCAGGCACCGGGGCAGCCACTTTCTGCCCGCCCTTAACTTCTACAATTGCATATTTTGTATTGAGCATATTCAACACACTCAGATAGGCCGGTTGCCCTTGCAGCGCCTGGTAAATTCCTCTTAGTTCCCTGTCAATATGGTATGTCATAAGTTCATTATAGCGTTTCATTTTTGCACCGCTATAACCACCCAGTGATTTATGATAATAACATGTTATCCCATCCTGGTCTAATGCCATAGTTGTATTGATAACCCTATAGTCGAGGGTGGTATCTTTCATAATTTCCTGGTCGGCTGCATCCGGCTGAAATTCTTCATTTGTCGGATGTTTCACCTTAAAATTATTATCGCTCAGGTATCGTTTATCCAGCGGAAACATATCGGCCAGGATAAACACACCCATTACGGCAGTGAACCATTTCCAATCAATGATCTTTTTCATATACAGCCATGCCAGCAATGCCGCAAGGATAATAAATATAGAACTGCGTGCGGCATCGGCAGTAAATACCTTTTTACGGGCCTGCACCACATAAGGCATAAGGGTTTCTATGGTCTCACGGTATTGTTTTAATTCGCCGGGCGGCAATTGCTGTCCTGCCTGTTCCTGTATTTCCTCCAGTTTTTGATTTACTTCATCCGTCTTTTGCATACTAGTGAATACCGTAGGCATGATAAAGGAAAGCACTGTAAACCCACCAACGATAATAAGAGAACTTAAAAATATATTTCTTCCCAACAATTCCTTTTTACCAAAAACCGGTATTTTATCTTCAAGGAATTTCTTGCTTTTGAAAATTTTGTCAATTGCTAAGGCAGCCAGCAAGGGTAAGGCAAGCTCGGCCATTACCAGTATCATTGATACAGAACGGAATTTGCTGTATCCGGGAAAGTACTCAAAAAACAGATCGGTAAACGATTGGAAATTATGCCCCCAGGAAAGCATAACCGATAATGTGGTTGAAATGAATACAAACCATTTCAATGGGCCTTTTATGATAAATAGTCCAAGAAAAGCAAAAAAACAAATAATGGCACCCACATATACGGGACCTGATGTTCCGGGCTGGTCGCCCCAATACTGGTCAAAATTGGCAACATTCTCGCGATATTGCGGGTCAATATCCTTCAGAGCATCTTTGTCGGCACCCAGGGATTTATCTCCCCCACCCTGGTAATTAGGAATAAGAAATGAAAAGGTTTCAGGCACTCCATAACTCCATTGTGTAGCATAACTTACCGTTAATCCTGCAGTTTTATTTTCTCCGTTTAAGGTGAGTTCCGATTTTCCACGGGTGGAATATTTTCCATAATCATAGGTAAGCCACAGATTGGTAATGTCGGTACCAACTGCAACAAATGCCGCTATGCCGAGGATTGCTACTGTTTTAAAATAGGCCGGCAATAATTTTTCCCTGATTGCTTTAAAGAATTCAAGCGCCCCGTAAATAAGCACCATCATAAACAAATAGTAGGTAATTTGAGGATGATCTGAATAGAGTTCCAGCGCCAATGCAATTCCGGTAAGTATGGCACCCTGCAATCGTTTTCCTTTAAATGCAAGAATTACCCCGGCAAGTACAGGAGCCATAAATGCGATGGCATCAGCCTTGGAGTTATGACCAACAGCAAGGATTATGAAAAAATAGGAAGAAAATCCATATGCCAGAGAGCTGATAATAGCAACCCAGGGGTTGACATCAAGAACGCGGAGAAGAATATAGAAACCTATGCAGAAAAGGAAGAAAAGACCGCAAGGAAAGGGTAACCATTTAAGCAAAATGATAAAAATATATTGCACCAGGTTATTCGGATAGGCAACAGAAATAGGGTAAGCAGGCATTCCCGCAAAGTTGGTATTGGTCCAGAGCGGCTCGGTATGGTATTTGGCCCTGAAATCAATGATCTCATGAGAAGAACCTAAGAATTGGGTAATATCGCTTTGTGAAAGTACCATCCCTTTCAATGCCGGGAAAAAGTATGCAATACCCACTAAGGCGAAAATAATAATGGCTGCAATATGCGGTAACCACTGATTAAATTTACTTGGTGGTGATGAAGGTTTTAAGGTAGTGGGCTTGGTTGTGCTCTTCATAAGGTTTATAAAAAAGAACAAAGATAGAATTCTTTTATTTCCCTAATTCTTTTACAGTTTCAAGTGCAATTTCAGGGTAATCGGAAATGATTCCGTCAACGCCCATTTTTATATGTTTCTGCATATCGCTTTTTTCATTTTCTGTCCATATCAGCGATTTCATTCCCCATTCATGAATTTTATTAACCCAACGTTCAGAAGTGAGCTTGTAGTAAGTTCCGCAGGTATCGGGAGTAAAATGTAGCGCTTTCAATCTTCTTCTTATAAAACGGGGGCTGCGCACCAGCATACCCAACATAAAGCCCGGATTATTCTCATGAATAACGTTCAGAGGACGCATATCGAATGATTGTACAAGTATCCGGCTATTGATGTTGAATGGCAAAAGTTCCCTCATAACCAACCTTACAAATTCCACTGGTGTTGGGTGCAATTCATCATCTGTTACCCAACTGCTTTTAATTTCAATTATATATAAAGGTTTGGGTTGATTTGTATTCTTCAAAAACGCTTCCACCTTGTCAATTGTTTCAGATAATAGTGGCTTGTATGCCGCTATTTTCTTTTGTTTGGGAAAATCAGAGTTCCCTCTCAATCCGCAGTCATAACGCTTAATATCAGCATAATTCATTCGATAGAGGTTCTTTCTTCTGAGAAAGCTGACCTTTGATAAATTGGGCTTGGTACATGTTTTAGGGTTCATCCAGGGTTCATGCGACACAACCACTTGGTTATCTTTCGATATAACCACGTCCAACTCTATACCATCCAACCCTAATGCCGCCGCATATAAAAACCCGTCCATTGTATTTTCCGGATAAACACCTCTTGCTCCTCTGTGACCGTAAACTGCTGTCATACTTTTTATTCCCCCCAAACATACGGAATTTTAAGCTATTGAAACAACGATAAACAATAGGCTATGAACTATCGGCCCATGTTCATAGTTCATAATTCTTAGGTTATAAGTAGATAATAGCTATTTTTACCCGTTCAATTTTAAAAAGATAGTGAGTATAGAAGCTAATAAAAGACTTGATTTTTTTGAGAAATCCTCAAAGAAGCATCCCCGCAAAGGATGGTTAAACGGTTATTACTGGAGGGATATTACCTTTTTTTGCAATTACTTTTCACATGAAGAAATATCGGTGCTCGAAATAGGATGCGGAACCGGTGAATTGATCGGTAAGGTGAAAGGAAGGCGCAAAGTAGGTATTGATTTCAGCCCTTCCATGATTGAAATAGGGAAAAAGCAATACCCCGATGTAGAATTCATATGCATGAACGCGGAGGAAATTGAGCTGAATGAAAAATTTGACCTGATCATCCTTTCCAACCTTGTAGGACATTTGGATGATGTGGAAAAAGTATTTCTTGAATTGAATAAACTTTGCCATCCGGGCACTAAAATTATAGTTAACTACTATAACTACCTTTGGGAACCTTTGCTTAAACTGGCAGAAGCGGTAGGACTTAAGTCGGCTCCATACCGTCAAAATTGGCTCACCTTGCGGGATATCAATAACCTGCTTTATATTTCAGGTTTTGATGTTTACCGTAATGTGCGGCGTATGCTTTTCCCGGTGTATATTCCTTTATTGTCTGAATTCTTCAATGGATTCCTTGCTAAAATGCCATTTTTCCGGTATTTCTGTATAAATCAATTTGCATTTGCAAAACCTATACCAGAAATTACAACTGAAGATGCCAATGCAAAATACTCCGTTTCTGTTGTTATTCCTGCAAGGAATGAAAGCGGTAATATTGAAAATGCAATAACACGCCTGCCAAAATTTGGCAAGCACGTTGAAATAATTTTTATTGAAGGAAACTCAACGGATGATACCTGGGATAAGATACAGGAAATTCAGAAAAAATATTCAGCTACGCACGATATTAAAATAG
>DATHNK010000031.1:0-2924 GCA_035486075.1 Bacteroidia bacterium | reverse complement strand
ATTCTGTACCCATTCAAAGTAAGAAACAGTAACACCACCTGAATTAGCCAAAATATCAGGCACTACAATAATGCCTTTATCGTGCAGAATTTGATCGGCTTCTACTTCGGTAGGCCCATTAGCGCCTTCTACAATCAATTTAGCTTTTACATTTTGGGCTATTTCAGCAGAAATTTGGTTTTGCAATGCTGCCGGAACCAATACATCTACATCCAATGTAAGGAGTTCTTCATTGGTAATTAATTCTCCACCGGGGAAATCTTCTAATGTATTTCCATGTTTCTTTTGGTGTTGCAGGGCCTTGTCGAGGTCTATTCCTTTTTCATTGTAATATGCTCCGGTGTAATCGGAAATAGCAACTACATTAATATTTTTGGAACGTAATAAAGTAGCAGCAAAACTCCCTACATTACCAAAACCTTGAACCGCTGCAGTTGACTTCTTACGGTCGATGCCCATTTTTTTCATAGCTTCCAGGGTGTGTATCATAACACCTCTTCCGGTAGCAGCCTCACGTCCGCGTGAACCACCAAGGGTAATGGGTTTTCCCGTAACAACACCAGGTTGATAGTTGCGGTGAATTTTGGAGAATTCATCCACTATCCAGGCCATTTCACGTTTTCCGGTTCCCATATCAGGGGCAGGAATATCGCGGTCAGGGCCAAACACCTCGCACATAGAAAGGGTATATTCACGGGTCAATCTTTCTAGCTCTCCAGCTGACATGCTACGTGGGTCGCAGGTAACACCGCCTTTCGCTCCGCCTAATGGCAAGCCGGCTACGGCACATTTATAGGTCATCCATGCGGCCAATGCTTTCACTTCATCATCATTCACATCCAATGCATAGCGTATACCACCTTTTGATGGTCCTAAATAAGTGGAGTGGACGATACGATACCCTTCAAACACCTTCACTTTTCCACTATCCATCATAACAGGAAGAGAAACCTTCACCTGTTTTTCAGGAGAACGGAGTATTTCAGCAATGTCAGATGGAAGCTTGTATATTTCGGCAGCTTGATTAAAACGGGCAAGAACAGCCTCATACATGCTTAAAGGTTTATGTTTGTGGGGATGAGCAGCAACAATTTTTTTACCGGGTTTAGCCATAGTTTTATTTTTTGAGGGGGCAAAGGTAGAAAAATGGAATAAATGATGGTATTAAGTTTGTCATGTATTGTTAACAGACTGATTGTAATAAGTTTTATTGCCGTAAAGTAGTATTAGATTCTATGCTTTGCTCAGAATGGCAATAGCAAAGAGACTTTTTTGGGGATTTGTGGCGGCGGGCAAAGCCCGCCGCCACAAATCCTATCAACTAACCGAAGACCTTGTGATTCTGAGCAAAGCGAAGAATCGCATTCCTTTTATAATGCAAATTTTACCTTATAATCCGTTATTGCCTGCTGAATAATTGTTTTGGCAATTTTTGCATCCTGAAAATCTTCCACTTGCACCGTTTTATTTTCGAGTTTTTTATAACTTTCAAAAAAGTTCCGGAGCATTAGTATGAAATGCTGTGGCAATTCAGAAATAGCATTGATATAATTTACGCTCATGTCTTTATTGGCGACTGCAATTATCTTATCATCGTCTTCATTATTATCAATCATGCGCATAACGCCAATAACTTTGGCATCTATTATACAAAGCGGCTGCACAGCAATTTCAGACAGAACAAGAATATCCAATGGATCGTTGTCTTTGCCATAAGTTTGAGGAATAAAACCATAATTAGCGGGATAATAAACTGCAGAAAACAAAACCCTGTCGAGGCGCAGCATTCCTGTTTCCTTATCTAACTCGTATTTGGCATTGCTGCCTTTCGGAATTTCAATAATAGCCTGAACTATATCCGGATAATTTTCACCAATGGGAACATTATGCCACGGATTAAACCCCATGTCTTTAATCATATTTTAAAATTTAGTAAAATTACTTTGGTGGAATTGTAACCTACATCAAATATTTCAGGGAGCTTGTGAATATCAAACAGGCCAAAATTTTCCAACCCCTCAGGCTCGATTAATAAATAACAACCTTCTGCGGAAAGCCTTACTACTTCCCGAAAGCTCAAATGTATGGAGCGGTCCAGAATTTCCATGGAACTTTCCCCCGGATTAAATGGTTTTATAGGATTTACATAAACGCCTACCACCTCCTGCTTTCTATTGCTAAAGGGTTCAACAGGTAAATTATTCGAAAGACCTCCATCCACATAGGGAATATGATCAATAGTAACGGGTGTAAATAAAACAGGTATAGAACTGGCGGCAATAACTGCGTTAATCAATTCACCTTCTTTAAAAATAGTTTGCCTCCCATCTATAAAGTTGGTAGCGGTAACATAAAATGGAATTTGTAATTCATCGAATTGGGTATGCCTCAAATTGTTTTCTAAAAACTCCCGAATGTTTTTCATGGATACTAATCCCGGTTTGAACCAGTTCAGTGGAAACATACTTAACTTTAACTGGCTTAGGAACATTTCCTTAATTTCATCCGGGGTAAAGCCATCTGCAAGAAATACACCTGCTATGGCTCCGGCACTCGTGCCAGCAATTTCACTGGGCGAAATTCCAAATTCCTGCAATGCCTTCACTACCCCCAAATGCGCAAAACCGCGGCAGCCTCCACCTGACAATACAAAACATTTTTCCATTATTTATGCTGTAAAGTATCTCTGATAAGGTCACGTTTCTCCCACATAAATAGGTGCGGATTACTGGTGTAATTCGTATGAATATCTTTATTTAAAAGTATAAGTACAAAATCTATAAACGGTAAAATACCTAACCCACCACCCAATGTAACTATGTAAATAATCGGAACCTTTCCAGAGGTATGAAGATACATCCTGTGTAATCCGAAAACACCCAACGGAAAAGCCAATAAGGCAGCAAAGAGCCGGTGCTTTTTAT
>DATHNK010000030.1:0-3733 GCA_035486075.1 Bacteroidia bacterium | reverse complement strand
CTGGAGCAAGGGATAATGATGATGGCTAAAGGCGACAGCGCTGTTTTTAAAGTAAATGCAGATTCATTGTTCACTAAAACCTTCCATTTACCGGCGGAAAAATTGCCTAAGTTTATTAACGGTTCGCTTATTTTTACTTTTAAAATTAAGTTGGTAAGCTTCCAGACCCAGGAGGAAATAACTGCTATGCGGCAAATGGAAGCCCAGAAACGGGCTGAAAAAGTACAGGCGCGCAAAGGCCAGGAGAATTCTGAAATTACAGCCTACCTGCAAAAGAACAACCCTACCGTTAAACCGGATGCCGACAGTATTTTTTACCTGAATACCATTAAAGGAACCGGCCAGCCGGTGATGGTAGGAGATTCTTTGGAAATAAAATATAAAGGAATGTTTTTGGATGGAAAGGTTTTCGACCAGTCTGACAGGGGAAGCGGAAGGGGGACCTTTAAAGTTAAATATGCTAAGCAGATGCCTTTGATAAAAGGTTGGATAAGCGTTTTGGGTAAAATGAGCGGAGGAGATAAAGTAACCGTACTTATACCTTCATCGATGGCTTACGGCGCACACGGACAAGGGCAAATTCAGCCCTATACTCCTTTAATATTCGACATTGAATTAGTTACGATAACACCGAACAAATAACAACGCCATGAAATTTTTTGCAAAGGGTAGCGCTATTTTCGTTTTCACCTTGTTTCTGGTGTCCTATGGATTTGCAGGCGGTGTAAAAAATGAGTACAAAACAGATCCTGTAACCGGGGTGAAATATATTTTAATTAAGCATGACAGCAAAGGCGCTACTCCCAAAATGGGGGACATAGCTTTTGTAAGAATAATGTATAAGAGAAGTGACGATTCAGTGCTTTTTAACTCCCATGCAGGCAACCGAAACGATTCCACCAGCATTATCCCGCTTTCGCTTAAGTCAAGTTTCCACGGTTCGCTGGAAGATGGAATAACCTTGATGGCTGCGGGTGACAGTGCCAGTTTCCTGCTCAACGCCGACTCTGTTTACCTGAAAGCATTTAAATTAAAGGTCTTGCCAATGTTCATTAAACCGGGGTCCAACCTTAAGTTTTATATCAAGCTGGTGAAATTTGAAACCCTGCAGCAAATGAAGGACGATCAACTGGCGATGATTGAAAAGCGCAAGGTTGAAGCGAAAAGAATGCAAAGTACCGAAGGTGCCGTAATTGAAAAATACCTGGCTGATAATAAGATCAATGTTAAGCCTTTGATCCTTGATAGCCTGTATATACTCGAAAGAAGTGGAAAAGCTACGGGAAAGTCTATTAATGATGGTGACTCTGTTGAAATAAAATATACCGGAATGTTGCTCGACGGAACCATATTCGATCAGTCGGATAAAGGCGATGGTGGAAAAGGAACTTACAAATTCCTGTATAAGCATAATGCACAACTTATAAGAGGATGGCTGGAAGTGCTGCCTACTATGCACGAAGGCGAGAAGGTCAGATTCCTGCTTCCTTCAGGTGTGGCCTATGGGCCTAATGCCGCCGGAAAGGATATTAAGCCATATTCCCCTTTACTATTCGAAATAGAGGTGCTGAAGATCATCTCTCCGCTGGATAAATAAACAACGTAATATTTTAGTGGTCCGGTTAAAGCAACACACTGATCATGTGGTCGTTTTTTCTGTATAAAACCTATTGGGGCTTTAAATAATTGCCATTCGGGCTCCGAAAAAAAGGGTAAGCTACTTACATCGCACCGCTCAACCACGGTACCCTTGCTTTCTTCCGAACCTGGGGGAGTTATGCAGGAGCTGGTCGTATAAGGCTTACCCGCCGCAAAAGTAACCAATTTTGATTTGATACTACAAAGTAAAGTGCAGCATATTGAGTATTCTGTATCGTACAGCGGAAAAATGCCCGAAACGGGACAAAATAACAGTGCAATAACAGTGCAAAAACACAGTAAATACAGTGTTTTTACAGTAAAAATACAGAAGATGTCAAATTTGCCCATATTGATTATGAGGTGATTATGTACTCTCCGACTGTTAAATACAGTAATTTACAGTGGAGGATCGGGGTATAAAGATCCGGTGTCATTTTCTGATGTTTCATAGCGAGTTATTTTATTAGGTGCAAAGGTAACTCATGAAAAAATGCATTGCCGAAAAGTAAATGACTTTGAAGAAACATAACAAATTTTTACAGGAAAGAGCTGGCTTGTTGCCACTGTTATTTCACTGTTAATTTTGGAGAAAAGACACTAAGTAGTGGTATCGAATTAGTGGTATTTAAAATGGAAGCAATCCATATAGGCTTTACAGGACTTGACTGGAACAGGGGTGTCTACAGATAATCTTGTTCAACTTCAGATATGGACGGTATTTAACCTTAGTAGAAAAAGATAACGAACGATCCTACTAACCTTATTTCTCATAATAAGGTTAAAACTCGGGAAGGTTTTGCTTTTCTACGAAGGTTTAAAACGTTTATAGGTAGAGAAATATTTGTAGTTTTACACAGTACCCGAAGTTGCACTTCGTGGGTTAATAATCTGTAAGTTTTACTTACAACAATTAATTTAAGCAAAGCTTAAAATATTATATGTCCATGAAGCACAGCTTCGCGGATACGTTTGGCAGTTTCAATAGCTACCTACCATATCCAACACATTTTCTACTTCTTTTAAAATGTGTGGAGCAAGGTAGGGGCTCAAACCGCTACGGGTAACTACTTCTACTTTTCTACCCAAAAGTTCTTCGAGGTAATATGCCAGATTGATAAAGTTGCGGTATTTATACTGGTCGGGTTCAAAATCCACCAGAAAATCAATATCGCTTTCCATTTTCTGTTCATTCCGGACAAATGAGCCAAAAAGCCCTAATTGCTTTACACCATAATCTTTTATAGTTCCCCTGTTAGATGCAAGTAAGGATAAAAGCCCTTCTTTATTTGAAACCGCCTTGTTCATAATACAAATATACAACATCTGTAATATTGGGGTTTGCCATGCCATACTGTCTCAGTCTGTAATGCCCGTTGAATTTTGTATCTTTGTAATGTAATGTCAGCTATGTTATCACGAAGGCGCAGTTTTTTTAGGCAAGGTTTATTTATTCCTTTGGCATTGCTTTGGCTAACTTCATGCGAAAACAACCTAAACACGGTTACCCTTATAACTTCTACCGATAAAACCCCGCTGGAGGTGGAAGACAATGCTTCTATAGTGTATAATGATTCGGCTAAAACCAAGTTTCATCTTATCGCCCCGCGTATTGAAGATTATGGCGACCCTGACGCGCATGTATTGTTTCCCAAAGGCATACATATTGATTTTTATGATGACTCAGCCCATATCAATGGCCACCTGGATGCCGACTATGCCATAAGGCATGAAGCTACCAAGCTTATGGAAGCGGATAATAATGTGAGCGTATTAAATAAAAAAGGGGAGAGGCTGAATACCGAACAATTGTTTTGGGATGCCGGTAAGCACCAGATCTATACCAACAAGTTTGTGCGGATAAAAACCGCCAAGCAAATTATTTATGGCGACGGGCTTACTTCCAATGAAGATTTTACGCAATATAAAATAAATAACATCCGGGGTACCATTCAACTGGATAGCCCTGATGATAACGATAAGGATAAAAAATAATGTTCACCACGATCATCATAATAGTATCGCTTGCGCTGTCGTTTTTCTTTTCAGGATTGGAGATCGCATATGTATCTGCCAACAAGTTGCAAATGCATGT
>DATHNK010000029.1:0-8424 GCA_035486075.1 Bacteroidia bacterium | reverse complement strand
AATAGATTGGGAAAGCGTGTCCCAACTGCTGTTTATGTTGCCGTCTCCAAGGTATCGGTGGTTAAGGTTCAGTCCGGAAAACGCAAGTGCGCTGGTGAAAAAGGGGTGGTTGAAAAGATCGGAAAGTGAAGCTGTGCCATTCAATTCCCCTTCCAGTTGTGAGTTTCCAAGCTTAAAATTGGCGAGATCAATATTGTGAATGATTATATTGAGTTTGTCGTAACCATTGTTTGCTACAGCCCCTCCAAGTGAAATGGACGACTGATTGTCGTGTGAAATGGTAAATGATTTTATTTCCCATCGCGATGAATCATAAACGATCAGGTTCTCATTATTGACCTTCCAGACTGAATCGACCATACTGATAACCGGGTTCTGAAATTTAAATACGATCTTCGACTTGTCCGGAAAACCTACATAACCCGGAATATTAGCAAAATCAGCCGAGTCATTATTCCACGCAATGATATAGTGGATCGTATCTTTTTTTACGTTTCCATTCAGCGAGAAAGCAGATGCGTATAAGCTGTCGCTAAGAAACAGTGTGTCGCAGCCGGAACTATAAACCATCGAAGATTCATCGCCTGTCGCTTCCAGTTTCAGGTTTTTTATTTTTTTAGAAGATATATCTATTTCGTCAGATTTTATGTTCAGGTTGAAATTATTGGATGCCTCATCATATCTGCCTTTTACCAGGGTTCCTTTGGCAATCTTCAACCCGGGTACGATCAACTTTGTAAGGCCGGTGTCTTCATTAAATTGAAGGCTGATGGAATAATCATGCGCATCTTCCCGCGCTCCTTTTGCACGCTTTTCTTTCGGGAAAATGGATGGTATGTAAGAGGCCATCAGGTTTTGCAGGCAGGCTATGGTATTGGCCAGGTGAAAATGGCCCGAAAGGTTGCCATCCGCGTAATCTGATTTGAGATTGATGTCATGATAATCACCCTTCATTGTTGACGTAAGGTTCAAACGGTTCAGATGAAACACCTGTTTTTTTACCGCATAAATAATACTGTCAATATTCACGGAGCCCTCCAGGTTATCCATATTATCGCCGGTGGCGTTTACTTTAACGCGCCCCGATAACATTCCATAAGCGTTAGTATCTTTTAAAATATGCAGTGCAGTTAAATTAGCTTTAGTGATTTTTGCATCAAACTGAAATACGCTGTTTTGAGATGCGAGATTCACTTCTCCGTTAAAATCCAGCAACAGGTGCGGGTCTATAACCTTAACCGAGCCGGAGAAAAATCCCTTTTTCAATTCGCCGCTTAATTGGGTATTCTGATAAGTATATTTCCGGTAAGTGATGCTTTGAATGACTCCCGTAAGAGTTGCATCTGCATTTTCTTTTTTCAGCCCTTTCCCGCTTATAGATACAGAAGTAGTAACACTGCCAAGGTCAGGCGACTGCCAGAATTCGCCCAGGTTGAAATTTTTTGTGGCAAGCAGCCCTGTGTATTGCGTCTCTTTGCTACCGCGGTTTTCCCAGAGGTGAAGATTGGCCGACACTTCTCCGATTCCGGTAATTGCAGATCCACTTGCTTTAAAAGAATGGATGGTGCCATCAAAAAAACCGCTGATGTGAACAGTTTTCAGTTTGCTTATATTATCGGGCAACCTTATATGGTCCTCCTTATCAAACGGTGGTATGGGAAGGGTTTCTATTTCCTGTTTCGATGTAACAAGGTTGGTAATATTTATGTTCATTTGAGCCGTATCAATTTCCGTTATATTATCCAGCCGCGCCTCTCCTTCAAGGTTCGAGAATTTTCCCCAGCCTATGCTCATATTATGCGCTTTCAGGTGGTTTACAGTCCCCTTATATTCGCCTGATAAAGTAAAACAGGTATGCACAGCCTTCATGCCATGGGCGAAGTAACTGATATCTTCGAAGCAAACCCGGCTCCTGTGAAAGTTCGCTTTCATATCCACTTTGTCAGTGAAATCATCAAAATCGGAGAATTGGCTGTATTTGAAGATCAGATCTGTGGAAATATCAGAATTGGAGGTTTGTATTTTTAATTCATCCAGCTCCATTCCCCTCGGAGAAAGATTGACAAAACAGGAAAATTTTTTCAGAAAAAAACCGCTCTGTTCTTTGGCTGTAAGGTTTTCAATTGTGGCCCGAACAGTGTCGCCCATGAATTTGATGGTATTTATTTTAGCTGAAATTCCATGCACGTTTAGGTTGGATGTATTTATTCCGTAGTTATCAGTACTTGTGTCGTGCTGGTTTTGCATCCGGAAATTAATATCATTCAGTGTTAACTTTCCAAATGCTACTTTCCAACCCGGCCCGGGCACCACGCTTTTTGTGGTATCTTTTGAGGAAAATGCATCTATCAGAAATTGCAGGTTAAGGCTGTGTTCTTTTTTATAGGTGATAAGATGTACTGTGGCTTTGTCAATTTCAATATTGCTCAGATATAGCTGCTGATTTTTTACACTTAACTGCCCTATGTCAAATTTTAAAGTAGTTGCGTATAAAAGGGTGTCAGCATGCAGATCCTGTATGTATACATCCCTTAAGACAAGTTTTTTAAGGAATTCAAAATCCACCTTGCCTATATGTATTTTAACGTGTAATTTTTTGGAATAATAGTTGGCGATGGAATGCGTAAGTCCAGTTTGTACAAAAGGAAAATTGATCACCAGGTTGAAAAAAAGCAGCAGTACTGCTATCACAGTGAGGAATACAGACAATATTTTCCGCAGCTTTTTAATACCTTTGGGGTTTGAATTAATGAACAAAGTTAGAAATAATGGATGAGCATAATGTGAAGATTTTAGGCATAGAGTCTTCCTGCGATGATACCTGCGCCGCTGTTCTATCCGGCACTGTTCTGCTTTCCAATGTGGTGGCGGGGCAGCAGGTGCATCACGATTACGGCGGAGTAGTGCCTGAACTGGCTTCGCGCGCCCATCAGCAGAATATTGTTCCGGTGGTGGATGCGGCCCTTAAAAAAGCCGGAATTAGAAAAGAAGAAATTGATGCCATAGCCCTGACCAAAGGCCCCGGCCTGATGGGTTCTTTACTGGTAGGTGTTTCATTTGCAAAAGCTTTGAGCATGGGGCTGAATAAGCCGCTTATTGAGGTTAACCACATGCAGGGGCATATACTTTCGCATTTTATTCAAACCCCGGGTGAACTCTACGACCCGCCTTCCTTTCCCTTTCTCTGCCTTACCGTTTCCGGCGGACATACCCAAATTGTGCTGGTAAAGGATTATTTCGACATGCAAATTCTGGGCCAAACCCTGGATGATGCTGCCGGAGAAGCCTTTGATAAAGCCGCAAAAATCATGGCGCTGCCATACCCGGGTGGGCCGTTGATAGATAAGTTCGCTGTGGGCGGAAACCCTCATACCTTTTCATTCCCCATGCCTCATGTTGCGGGGTTGGATTTTAGTTTCAGTGGATTAAAAACCTCATTTCTATACCTGGTTCGGGATGGCAAAATAAGCAACTCCAATTTTGTGGAAGAACATAAAAAGGACCTCTGTGCCTCCTACCAATACAGGGTTGTATCTGTATTGATGGATAAAATTACCAAAGCTGCCATCCAAACAGGAGTTAAACAAATTGCCATTGCAGGAGGAGTTGCAGCTAATTCAGGCTTGCGCAAAGCCCTTGCAGATGCTGCAGATAACCACAACTGGAAAATATATATCCCGAAAATGCAATACTGCACTGACAATGCCGCCATGATTGCCATTACAGGCCATTATAAATACCTGCGGAAGGAATTTGCAGGATATGATCTGATTCCTAAAGCAAGGTTTGAGTTCTCGAAATGACCGGAAATCACCCTAAAAATTCTGGTGTGCTATACCATAATTGCCCTGAAACCTATAAGCTACTCCAACTCCAATATTGATAAATTTTGCTTCAAAGCTGAAACTTTCGTTTGTAATCTCTGTTGGGCCCGGAACATTGGAAGAATACACGGTGGAATACATTTGTGTGGTAAATGAGGTAAGAGGTGTTACCATGAAATGAAAATAAGGCAATTCAGCGTATATGTGTTTGTTAATAGAGTAGCGCAATGCAAAATCAAACCCAATAACGCTTTTTACTATAGTTTGGACATTGATAGTTTGCCTGATTATGTAAGGAGTTTCAATAAATGAATTAGTTTTAAAGTCATCGGTATAAATATAATTACTTGCTTCGGTTGTTATACCCGGCAGGCAGGAATAAGCCAGTCCTCCCAAAATTTTTAAATCCATGGAAACCCTTTTATATATCTTGACAGGAATCCAAAATCCGGCCATTATATAATACGTATGAAAATTTGTTGTGTTTAAACTCAAACCGGCCCCTCCTGCGTAATACTCATTTGTATTTATGCGGAAATTACTGTAGTTATATCCGGCGGAAACGGTTAACCCTATGGAATTATACATTATCCCCGCAGAAATATTCAGTGATCCACCGTCATTCGGAATGGCATAAAGGTCCTTGTAACTTCCAATACCAACTCCGAAGCCACCTCGTACAGACAAATATTTCAAAAAATGAAATGTGGATGATGAATCCATTTGTTCAGGAACCGTTGAATCAGCCTGTGAAAAGGAGTAATAAGAGAAAGAAGTGATGGAAAAAACCAGGAGGAATATTTTTTTCATAGTTGCCAGTAATTATTCTTTACAAAGATTATAATGTAAAATGGAATGTAGCGGACACATTTATTAAACGGCGGTTTTGAATTATTTAACGGAGGCTTTCAGTTATTAAATGGTGGGTTTCCTTGTATTATAACGAATACATGCACTGTTTTTGTTACGTTATGCAAGAAATAGATGCAATATGTTTAATACCAATAAGTTGTATGCGTTGCACTGTGTTTAATACTGACAGGGTATTCCCAAAACTTGTTAAATATGAATCCTTAGGCATAATATTGTAATTACCTTTGTGTTTTACTGATTACTGACAACTGACCACTGCCAACTAAAAATGAACTACACCCAAAAAAGCCGCTGGAAGTTTGTCCTTATAATAGGGGCATTCCTTATTGCAGGGGCATCGTTGTTTTATACCAATGGGCTGGTACATAAGGTAGAGAAAGAAGAGCGCAACAAAGTGCAGTTATGGGCAGAAGCCATTCAGAAAAAGGCAAGGCTGGTTAAATATGCCAATTACCTGTTCAACCAGATTGGTTCCGATGAAAAGCAGAAAGTTCAATTATGGGCTGATGCAACCAAAAAAATTGGTGATGTGAATGCCCCTTTGGGTGACTTGAGTTTCCTGCTGGATGTAATAAAAAATAATCGCACAGTGCCCGTAATAATGGTGGACGACAAGGGAAACCCTGTACAGGACCGTAACCTGCTTGACTCTATAAAAGCAACTGCAAAGGATACAGCCTACCTGAACAGCCAGGTGAGAATGATGCGCCAGCAACATGACCCTATAGAAATTGACATTGCCAAAAATAAAAAGAATTATCTCTATTATTCTGATTCAAAGCTATTCACGGAATTAAAAGTGGTCTTGAACGATCTGGTTGAATCTTTTATGAAAGACGTGCAAACGAATGCCTCATCAGTGCCGGTTATTCTTACCGATTCCACACAAACTATAATAATGGAGTATGGAAATGTGGATACCATTAGAATGAAAGATTCTGTTTACCGTAAAGAGATGATTGCTGATATGCGTTACAGTAATCCTCCTATTGAAATTGAATTGCCCGATGAAGGAAAACAATATATTTTTTATGAAGAATCTTCACTTTCTAAAGAGTTGCGCTACTATCCTTATTTTGAATTGGGTATAATCAGTTTGTTCATTATGCTGGCATATTATCTTTTCAACAGCGCACGCAAATCGGAGCAGAATAGGGTTTGGGTAGGGCTAGCGAAAGAAACTGCTCACCAATTAGGCACTCCGCTGACCTCTTTAATGGCATGGGTTGATTACCTGAAATCGAAAAATGTGGAACTTACCGATGAAATGGAGAAAGATGTGAAACGCCTGGAGACTATTACCAGCCGGTTCTCCAAGATTGGCTCCGCGCCACAGCTTGAGCCATTCGACCTGGTGGATGAGTTGAACGAAACCATGGATTATATCCGCACCCGCAGTTCGCAAAAAGTGAAATTCACACTTAATGTTCCCACTGGATTGGATACAGTTGCTTTATTGAATCCTCCGCTTTTTTCATGGGTAATTGAAAATCTTTTCCGTAATGCCATTGATGCAATGGGCGGGCAGGGCGCCATTACAATGGATGTTTCAAGGCAGACTACTACAATCGTCGTAGATATTGCTGATACCGGTAAAGGTATTCCAAAGGGAAAATTTAAAACTGTTTTTGAACCTGGGTACACTACCAAAAGCCGTGGTTGGGGATTGGGTCTTTCGCTTTGCAAGCGGATCATTGAAGATTATCATGGTGGGAAGATATTTGTGAAAGGCTCTGAAATTAATAAAGGAACTACTTTCCGTATAGTTCTGAAAGCGGCTTCAAAAGCCTGAAAGTAATGCCCGGGATCTATATCCATATTCCTTTTTGCACAAAAGCATGCCACTATTGTGATTTCCATTTCTCCACTTCGTTGCAGAATAAAGAATTAATGATTGAAGCAATCCTAGATGAGATAGATGCAAGAGAGAATTATCTGGAAAATAAAGATCTATCCACCATTTATTTTGGCGGAGGAACGCCTTCATTGCTTACCGGTGTGGAGTTGGAAAGGATTATTGATAAAATAAAAGAACATTTTGAAATTGCTCGCAATGCCGAGATTACACTGGAAGCTAATCCGGATGATTTAACGAAAGAAAAAATAAACGGACTAACAAACGCCGGAATCAACAGGCTCAGTATTGGCATACAATCTTTTTTTGATGAGGACCTTGTAAGGATGAATCGCTCCCACACAGCAAAACAAGCCATAGAGGCTGTGGAGAATGCCAAGTCGGGAGGAATAAATAATATCAGTATTGATTTGATATATGGATTGCCAAATCTTACTTTGGAAAAATGGGCGTATAATCTCGAACAAGCCTTTAAGCTAGATATATCGCATCTTTCCGCTTATTGCCTTACAATTGAAGAGAAGACAGCCTTTAACCATTTTCTGAAAAAAGGAAAAATAACCTTACCCCGGGAGCCTGAAACGATTGCGCAATTTGAATTATTGATGAGCGAAGCGGAGAGACATAATTACATTCATTATGAAATTTCTAATTTCTGTAAGGAGAACTTGCAATCGAGGCACAACAGCAGTTACTGGATGAATGAGCGCTATCTCGGAATTGGCCCGTCAGCACATTCCTATAATGGTGTATCAAGGCAGTTTAATGTGACCAATAATATGAAATTTATAAAAGGAATAAATGCCGGCAAGCCGGAGTTTGAGATGGAGATTCTTACAGAAGAAAATAAATTTAATGAATATATCATGACCCATTTGAGAACTATCTGGGGTATTAGTCCGGGATTTATTAAAGAGAACTTCGGAGAAAAATCATTGAATACATTTTTATCCGGTGCAGAGCCATACATCGAATCCGGGCATTTGCAGTTGAAACAAGATACACTGGTTTTAACAAAAAAAGGTAAATTGCTTGCCGATAAAATAGCATGTGATTTATTTATTTAGCCATGTTTACAACCATCAACCATAAAGGAAAATTATATAAAACCGATCTGGATAAACCAACAGACATTTCTATTCCATTACGGGCAGGGGAAAGAAACGTAAACGCCTGGAACGCTGCTCCAGTAAGTATAGAACCGGTACGTGTAGGCGATTGGGTGGGCGAAGTATCGTTGGGTGGCCCGGTCAACTTCCGCAATATCGCATTCAATCCGCATGGCAATGGTACACATACCGAATCAGTGGGGCATATCAGCAAAGAAATTTATTCCATAAACCAAGTATTACGTAAATTCTTTTTTATTGCGGAAGTTATAAGTATCCTGCCGGATGAACTCCCCAATGGCGACCATGTAATTACTGCCGAGCATATTGAAAATTGTTTAGGCGAGAAAGAGCCCGAAGCGCTTATTATTCGTACTGTTTCAAATCCTGTTTCAAAAATTGATATGCAATATTCGAGCACTAACCCTCCTTATCTTACTGAAGATGCGATGAGGCTTGTAGTGGCTCTGGAGATAGAGCATTTCCTGATTGATTTGCCTTCGGTGGATAGAGAAAAGGACGAAGGCAAACTAAACGCTCACCATATTTTCTGGGATTATCCAAACAACCCTCAACTCCACAAAACCATCACCGAATTAATTTATGTTCCCAATGATGTGTTAGATGGAACCTTCTTGCTTAATTTGCAAATAGCCAGCTTTGAAAACGATGCTACACCAAGCAAACCGGTGCTCTATAAAATTGTAATGTAAACGTTATTCCGCCCAATCAATTCCTTTTTTCAAAAGTCCTAAGGTCTTTT
>DATHNK010000028.1:0-2708 GCA_035486075.1 Bacteroidia bacterium | reverse complement strand
AACCGTGTTAACTGGTTTGAGGCATTCCAGGTATTTATGGGTGGGGCAGGAACCGCTACGGGCCTGCACAACGCCTGTTCCTGCAATATGTTTTTGCAGGTTTATGGCGAAAAGAAGTGGATTCTGTATCCTCCTTATTATACAATGATACTTGATCCGGATCCGGTAAAGAATGTATATCGTCATGCACCAATGCGTACCGAAAACGGCCCGTTTGATCCGTTTAAGCCCGGAAATTATGAAAGGCCATACGAACTCTTTAAATACATAGACACACTTGAAGCGACAGTTAGGCCAGGCGATGTATTATGGTTACCACCTTATTACTGGCATTGTGTTCAGAACCCTACCGATTCAATAGGTGTAAGTTTCCGATGGATCCCTCCTTTATATTCATTAAAGATTGCTCCGTTGTATATGACACTCGATTTCTGCGCCAACAACCCTCCCATATGGAAAGGAAGTAAAATGGTAAGGAAAGATGCCAATCTGATATATTTGGCAGAAACAGGACAATTGGAGGATTACCTGAAGAAAAAAGCGGAACGTGATGAGGCAAAAAAGGTAAAAGATGCTGAAAAGGCCAAAGCAGCAGTGTAAATGAAAAACTATAATATAAAATGAGTGATTTCAGAAGAAATATTAAAGGAAGCCAGCGTTTTGAATATGGAGTTTATCAAATTTTAGACCATTTTCTGGGTCGCGACAGAACTTTTAAAATGTTGGGCAAGCGCAGAAAAAAGTTCTACAGGAATTTGCTTGAAACTTTAAAGAAAAGCGGCGAAGGTAAAATATACCCTATAGAAAGAAGAAAAGACATAACCCTGAAAGAATTCAAGAACCATTATATGCGCAAAGGAATTCCGGTGGTGCTGGAAGGCGCCGCAAAAGATTGGGATTGCGTAAAAAAATGGTCGCTCGATTATTTTAAAGAATTACATGGTGATGATGAAATAGTAATGGCAACTCAGGAAAACATGAACAACTATGAAGCAATCACTCTGAGGGAAGTTATTGATAATATTAAAACAGGTGGGAAGAAATATTACAGGTTTTACCCTTTATTAGACAGGCACCCAGAACATATTAAGGATTTTGATTACCAATGGTTGCTGGACCGTAAAACAAAGTTTTCCCTTTTCGAAGCATTCCAGGTTTTTATTGGACCTAAAGACAGTATTTCTTACGTTCATAATGCTAACCCACCTAACTTTTTTGTTCAGACTTACGGGCAAAAGGACTGGATTTTGATTTCCCAATACTATACCATGATAGTTGACCCGGATCCGGTTAGGAATGTTTATAGAAACGCTCCTTTTCGTGGGAAGAATAATTTACCTTTCGACCCGTTCAGCCCGGATTATAGCCCACCCAATGAATTGTATAAATACATTGACGGATTTTCTGTGAGCCTGCAACCGGGAGATATATTATGGAACCCGCCATTTTACTGGCATACTGTAAAAAATGCCACTGACTCAATTGGAGTTGGATACCGCTGGACCGATCCGTTCTATGCATTTAAAATAGCCCCATTGTATATGTTGCTTGATATGCTGGCAATCCACCCGCCTATTTGGAAGTCATGGAAACTGCTTAAAAAGGACAACAATCTTGTTCACCTGGCAGAGACAGGCCAGTTGGATAACTACTTGAAAGAGAAAGCAGAAAGGGATCAGCTTAAAAAGCTTGAGGTTAAGCAAGCCTAATGCATGAATTAAAATTCTATTAAAATGGGGTTATGTCATGCCCTATGAATTTGTAGTGCTTAATTTTACCTAGCGGTTAGTTACCAATTGTTTATTGATCGGTTATTAATTACTTTATTGAGAAATAGGCTTCTTTTTTATTACCCTGAACAAAGATGGCAGAAAGCATTCCTGTATCGCGAAAATATTTGCCCAATTTAGACGGGTTGAGGTTTATCGGTTCCCTGATAATAATACTCTTCCATATAGAGAATGCTAAAGTGCTGGCTAACCGGGATGCAAACCCTAATATTCTTCTTTATTCCCCATTGGGTGACTATGATGTAAGTTTATTTTTTGTACTCAGCGGTTTTCTTATCACCTATTTATTGTTCCAGGAAAAGAAAAATTCGGGTACAATTGACCTTAAAGCCTACTATACCCGAAGAACGCTGCGGATATGGCCGCTTTATTTTCTTATACTTATCCTGGGTTTCTTTGTACTACCACATTTAGATCCATATTACAGCGATTCCGATGCCACCTATTTTTATAATCACTTCTGGTATCTTTTCATAATGTGTGCATTTTTCCTTAGCCCATTTGTAACTCAGTCCCGTACAATGCCTCAATCCGTAGGGCCCATGTGGTCGGTGCGGGTGGAGGAATTGTTTTATTTGTGCTGGCCGTTATTGATCAGAAAATCTAAAAAATACCTGACATTACTGTTAGGTGTTGTAATTTTAGTGCTGGTAGTCCGGAACGGGTTATTTATATGCAATCATATTTTCGGATTGAGTGAAGCCTGGGGACCCATTTTTAAATACACGAAAAAAACCATTATTGAATACCGGATAAGTTGTATGGCAATCGGTGGCATTGGGGCGTATCTTGTAGCTTTTGAAAAAACGAAAATACTTTCCATTATTTATCGAAAAGATTTTCAATGGGCTCTTTATATTATTACAATCGTTTGCTTATTCCAGAGGTTTGGCATAAAAACATATGGCAAGGAAGATT
>DATHNK010000027.1:0-3269 GCA_035486075.1 Bacteroidia bacterium | reverse complement strand
CAGGAAATGTCTTTTGAATTTCCTCACCCAATGAATTAGTATTGCTTAACTCCGGAAATAACGAAGGTGGCATACCCTTTGAAAAATCAAGGGGATTCGAAACATCCACCAGAATCTTTCCATTCAGGTTACTCTCCCCTGCTGCTTTTACCGCATCCATAGCGCCATCACCTTTGGTACAGTTAAAAACTATATCCCCAAAAGATGCGGCATCAGCAAAATTGCCCTGACCTGCATTTTTAAAGTTTCCAGCAGTAACATTTTCAGAAACCCACTTGACTGCTTTCTCATTTCCAGAGTTGCGCGAACCCATTGTAACTTGGTGTCCTAACTGCACTAATTTGGTGCCTAAAGTTGCACCAACCATTCCAGTTCCTATTATTCCGATTTTCATTCTATTTGTTATTGATTTAAGACAAAGATAAAAGTTTTACGATTTCTGCTTTCATTTCTACCTATATTTAACGTCCGTTTAACCCTACACTATGACATCAAGAAGAGACTTTATAAAAAAATCGGCATTTGCTTCAGCTTTTGTGATTGGAGGATTGTCTAATGCAAAAGCTAAGAGTGAAGAGCCCGTAGCTAAGAATAAAAAACACGGTTCCACAAAACCCATTGTCATTTCAACCTGGTCACACGGTATACCTGCCAACGATGCCGCGTGGAAGATTTTATCAAGTGGTGGAAGGGCTTTAGATGCGGTTGAACAAGGTGTAATGGTCCCGGAATCTGACCCTAATAACACCAGTGTAGGCCTTGGAGGTAACCCCGACCGGGATGGGCATGTTACACTTGATGCATCCATTATGGATGAAAAAGGCAATGCGGGTTCAGTGGCTTTTTTGGAACATATCCTCCACCCCATCTCTGTAGCACGAATGGTTATGGAAAAAACACCTCATGTTATGCTGGTAGGCGAAGGCGCTTACCAATTCGCATTGGAAAATGGTTTTAAAAGATCGGAGCAAGGCATGACACCTGAGGTAAAAGCAGCCTGGGAAAAGTGGAAATCTGAAAATAAATATACTCCTAAAATTGATAAGAATAATCACGACACTATTGGAATGGTTGCTTTAGATAATGCCGGAGATGTTTCAGGTGCGTGCACAACCAGTGGGCTTGGCTGGAAAATGCATGGTCGTGTTGGCGACTCCCCTATTATTGGAGCCGGTATGTATGCCGATAATGAAGTGGGAGCAGCGTGTGCTACCGGAAAAGGAGAAGCTGTTATAAAAATTTGCGGGTCGCACCTCATAGTAGAATTAATGCGAAATGGCAAAACTCCGCAGCAAGCTTGTGAAGAGGCAGTCAACCGTATTGCTAAAAAACAAAGTGACTATAAAACATTCCAGGTAGGATTCCTGGCGCTGAATAAGTTTGGCGATGTAGGCGCTTATGCCCTGTTAAAAGGTTTCCAATATGCCGTAGCTGTGAATGGTCAAAACAGGCTTTTTGATTCAGATTATCTGGTGAAGGAATAAAAAGCTGGCACAGATCTCACAGATTAAAACATGTGAAATACCCCAATTGTCAGCGTACTAATCTGCGTGATCTGTGGTATGGTTTTCTTTTTTCATTACTTATTAACACCCTACTAAAAAAGGGCACGAAAGACTAACTTTGCAATCCTTAAAAAACTAAGGGCTATAAAGAGACCCATGCCAGACTTCACACACTTACACGTACATACTAAATACTCCTTACTAGATGGGGCTTCCCAAGTGCCAGCCCTGATGAAAAAGGCCAAAGAAAATGGCATGAAAGCCATTGCCATTACAGACCATGGCAATATGCTGGGCGTACCCGAATTTTGTGCCGAAGCAGAGAAGATGGATCTGCTACCGATCATTGGTTGCGAATTCTATATCGCTCCGCGAAGCAGGTTTGAAAAATCAAAAGTGGAAGGCAGTGAAGAGAAGAACTATTACCACCAATTGCTTTTGGCAAAAAACCCGTTGGGATATAAAAATATATCTAAGCTTTGCTCCTTTGGTTTTATTGATGGTTATTACTACAAACCACGGATTGACCGTGAACTTGTTAAGCAATATAAAGACGGACTTATTGCAACCACCTCCTGCCTTGCCAGCGAGGTAAACCGCACCATTATTGACAAAGGCGAAGAAGCGGGAGAAAAAGTTTTCCTGGAATGGAGGGAAATATTCGGGGAAGATTATTACATAGAATTGCAACGACATGGAATCAAGGAGCAGGATATCTGTAATGAGATTCTGAAGAAGTGGAGCAAAAAGTATAATGTAAAAATCATAGCGACCAACGATGTTCATTATGTAGACTTGCAGGATGCTGAGGCGCAGGATATCCTGCTCTGCATTCAAACCGGAAAAGATTTCAGCGACCCTAAACGGATGCGTTTCGATAACGACCAGTTCTTCTTTAAGACAAGGGAAGAGATGGGCCTGCTATTTGAAGATACCCCCGAAGCTATTGATAATACAGGCGAAATTGTTTCAAAAATTGAAAAAATAAGTTTAAAGAGAAGCTTGCAACTTCCGGTTTATAATTTACCTGAAGGCTTCACGACAGCCGACGACTATTTGCGGCATTTGACTTACGAAGGAGCAAAAAGAAAATACCAAAGCATTACAGAGGAAGTCCGCAACCGGATTGAGTTTGAACTAAGTGAAATTAAAATTACCGGCTATGCCGGATACTTCTTAATCGTCCAGGATTTTATTGCAGCGGCCAAACGATTGGATGTATGGGTAGGCCCCGGGCGTGGCTCTGCGGCAAGTTCTATTGTTGCCTACTGCACCGGTATTACAAACATAGATCCGATAGCTTACAATTTGCTCTTCGAGCGTTTCCTTACCTCCGAAAGGGTCTCCATGCCTGATATAGATATTGACTTTGACGATAAAGGCCGAGAACGGGTAATACAGTATGTGGTTGATAAATATGGGAGGGAACGAGTTGCCCAGATTGTTACCATTGGAACCATGGCCGCCAAAAGTGCCGTAAAAGACGTTGCACGTACACTTAAAGTTCCGCTACAGGAAGCCAATCGCCTGACTAAGATGATCCCTTTCGCGGCAAAAGATCTTGCAGACGCAATTGATAAATCGAAAGAATTATCTGACATATTAAAAGAGAAAGATACTGACCTTGGAAAGACTTTAAGACTTGCCACGGTACTTGACGGAACTGCCCGCCAGACTGGTATTCACGCAGCAGGAATTATCATAGCCCCTGATGATATAAAGGAATTTTTGCCTGTCCTTACCAATAAAGATTCTGAACTTTAT
>DATHNK010000026.1:0-2592 GCA_035486075.1 Bacteroidia bacterium | reverse complement strand
GGTTGTGTGCTCGTAGTATTTTATTTCCGCACCGCCGAAAATATGACGGCTGCTTATGGCTTCTCTATTACCATTGCCATGCTTATGACCACCATTCTAATGGGCTATTTCCTTCGCTACAGGAAACATTATTCCTGGTTTATAGTCATACCCATATTAATGGTTTTTGTAACGGTTGAATCCTCCTTCTTTATCGCCAATGCTGCAAAGCTTCTTCACCGGTTAATGTTCCTTGTATTCGAAATTGGCCTCATTGGTACTATGTATATTTGGTACAGGGCAAGGAAGATAAGTAACCGTTTTGTGCAGTTCGTAAGTATCAAAGAGCAGATTCCCCAACTGAAAGATTTGAGTGCCGATACTACCGTTCCGATTTATTCTTCCAATCTTATTTATCTGAGTAAAGCAAACAATCCCGGCGAGATAGAGCAGAAAATAATATACTCCATTTTCAGCCACCAGCCTAAGCGGGCCGATGTGTATTGGATCGTGCATATTGAACGCACCAACGAACCGTTCACGATGGAGTATAGTGTTGATGAACTGGAACAGGATAAAGTAATACGCGTGGAGTTTCGTCTCGGTTTCAGAGTGCAGGCAAGAATAAATACATTGTTTAAAAAAGTAGTGGACGAAATGGTAGCCAATAAGGAATTGGATATTACCAGCCGCTATCCGTCCCTGAAAAAATACAATCGCCCTTCCGATTTCCGCTATGTTATACTGGAGAGATTCCTGTCATTTGAAAATGAATTCAGCCTCCGGGAAAGTTTTGTTTTACACGGGTATTTCGCCTTGAAACATTTTGCACAATCGGATGCTAAAGCCTTTGGGCTAGACAGCAGCGAGAGCCTGATAGAAAAAATACCGCTTATCGTTAATCCGATTTCGAAGATACAAATGAAAAGAGTGGAGCCGGGAGGTTCAGCTAAGTAGAGTTATTTAATAAAATTGAAAATGAATATACAGAACGCTATTACCATTGCAGGAAAAAGCAAAAGCCCATTAACGGTCAATCGTTTGGGTTACGGCACCATGCGCCTTACGGGAGAAGGTATTTACGGCGAGCCTAAAAACCGTCCCGAAGCGCTTGAAATATTAAAACGGGCGATCAAGGAAGGCATAAATTTTTTAGACACCGCCGATTATTATGGTGAAGATGTAACCAACAGATTGATAGCGGAGGCTTTGTATCCTTATCCGAAAGATTTAGTAATTTGTACCAAAGTGGGTGGTGCCCGCAAGCCCGATAAAAGCTGGATATCTTTTAATACACCAGGGAATTTACGCAGCAGCATAGATAATAATTTGCGTACCCTTAAATTAGAACAAATAACTCTTGTACATTTTAGGGTAATACACGGCCATGGTACACCTTTCAAAGAATCAATGGATGCTATGTTTGAACTTCAGAAAGAAGGAAAGATCTTGCATGTGGGTGTTAGTAATGTCAACCCTCAAGAGTTAGAAACTGCCATGGCTATGGGTAACATCGCAACCGTTGAAAATATGTATGGACATGCACAGCGCACTTCTGTTCAACTGGCACATGGCGGAGAAACAAGAGGCGGTGATGAGGTATTGGCTATATGTGAAAAAAATGGAATACCGCTTGTTCCCTATTTTTCTTTATTCCAGTCAATGCCTAAAAAAGATATCAGGATAAAAGAAGTAGCGGAAAAATATAAAGCCACCGAAGCGCAGATAAATATAGCATGGCTCTTGCATAAATCACCCTGGCTCTTGCCAATTCCCGGTACTTCATCTCTGGCGCATTTTGAAGAAAACTTGAAAGCAGCCGATATAAAATTAACCGATGAGGATATGAGTTTCCTCCATTAGAATGTTTGCTTTTTCATAATTCACCATCAGCAAAAAAATAACCTGTATATTACAACCCAATAGTAAAAAAAAGTATACCCATGGATACTCCAAACATAGCGCAGAAAGCGAATTACCCTGTAGAACTTCAACCCGGAACATATTATTGGTGCGCCTGCGGATTGAGCAAGAACCAGCCTTTTTGCGATGACTCACATATCGGAACAAAATTCGAACCGGTGGAATTTGTAATTGCAGAAACCAAAACAGTAAAACTTTGTGGTTGCAAGCTTTCTTCAAAAGCTCCTTTTTGCGATGGGTTCCATAAAACACTGATAGAGCCTACAACTCCTCAGTAATATCTTTCATTCTTTCCCGGATTCCGAATTTTCCTGTTTCTGACTGTTGAATTATTTTGTTGATTCTTGTCTTGAATTCAGGTAACAGGTCATTGCCGGAAATAAGTTTAACTGCATCCTCAAAGGAAGAGAATATGCAATTATAAAATGTAGCTGTCCGGTTAGCATTCCTGCGGAAAGCAGCCACTCCGCATTCTACCCTGTGTAGCATCAGATCAATAAGGTCGCGCTCGTAAATACTGGTCTTTTTAAATTCTTTTATCAGTTTATTTACATTCAAATTGGTGCTGCGCTCTTTCGGATTTTCCAGTAAATAAGCAATTGTTATTTTCTTTTTATAGCGCTCCAGCAGCGGATTAGTTTCATCGGTAAGTTCGGCGGTGTAAAACTCTTTTACGTTTTTAAATTTGTC
>DATHNK010000025.1:0-8283 GCA_035486075.1 Bacteroidia bacterium | reverse complement strand
AGTTAAAATTTATAGCCCTTTTCCGCCATCCCGAAGTAATTACTAATTTTGACGCCCTAACCAAAAACAACAAGTATTTTTAACAGGTATATAGAATGAAAAAACAGATAGCTCCTTTATCGTTTATAGTATTGCTGGGTTTATTAACCTCCTGCAATAACCAGCCTAAGAACGTGGCAACAGAAACCGATTCGCTGGTTTCCAATATTGATTCCACCGTTAAACCACAGGATAATTTTTTCCTGTTTGCAAATGGAAAATGGTTCAAGAGCCATCCTATTCCGAATAGTGAGCAGCAAAACGGGTTGTGGCAAATAATTGGAGATACCATCAATGCCCAGATACGGAACCTATGTGAATCATCGGCAAAACTTACCAATGCTGAACCCGGCAGCGCTAAACAAAAAATAGGCGATTTCTTTTATTCTGCCATGGACAGTATTACGCTGAACAAAAATGGTATCAATGACGTGAAACCTGAACTGGATAAAATTGATGGCATAAAAGATATAAAAGGATTGATACAGGAAGGAGCCTATATTCAATCGGTTTCCGGTTCTCCATTTTTTGATTTTGGCGTGGGCCAGGATGATAAAATGAGCAGTAAAAATGTGGTGCGTATTGACCAGGGCGGGCTGAGCCTTTCCAACCGCAACTTCTATTTCGACATGGACGCGAGGGCGGTAATGATCCGCCAGAAGTTTGTGGAGCATGTAAAAAATATGTTCGTAATAATGGGGTATGATTCAGCGAAAGCAAGAACTGCAGCTAATAACATGATGGCGCTGGAAACGGCTATTGCAAAAACATCCAGGAAGAGAGAAGACACCCGTGACCCGCTTAAAAATTATACCAAGTTTTCATATGCTCAGCTTTGTGGGTTGACTCCTTCCTTCGACTGGCCGACATTTATGCAGGGAGTGGGTTTGTCGAATGTTGATTCAGTAGTGGTGGGCCAACCGGAATTTTTAATCGCGTTTAACTCATATCTTAAAACCTACCCGCTGGAAGACTGGAAAAATTACCTGAAGTTCCATTATATACATGGGTTGGCAACATATATGGATGATAAGACCTATATGGAAAATTTCAGTTTTTATTCCACGGTGCTGAGAGGTGTGAAAGAACCTAAACCAAGATGGAAGAGGGCGGTGAACCAAACAAATTATTCTTTGGGAGAACTGATAGGACAAGTATATATAACGGATTATTTGCCGCAGGGAACCAAAGAAAAACTACTGCAAATTGGCAATGATATTAAAGCGGTTTATGCGGAGCGTTTGAAAAACCTTGACTGGATGAGCGCAGCTACACGGGAGAAAGCCGTGAAAAAGCTAAATGCCATGATAATGAAAGTCGGCTATCCCGACAAGTGGAAGGATCTTAGTTCGCTGAAAGTCGACAGGACATCCTACGTAAAGAATGTAATGAACGCCAACCGCTGGGCATTTAACTATAACATTGCAAAGTATGGCAAGCCCGTTGACCGCACGGAATGGGACATGGAGCCGCAAACCTATAACGCTTACTACAACGCAAGCAATAATGAAATCGTGGTGCCGGGTTGTAATATTATCATTCCCGGATACGAACATAAATTTGCTGATGACGCTCTGCTTTATTCAGTAATTGGTGGGTCTACATTTGGGCATGAAATGACCCATGGATTTGACGACCAGGGCAGCAAATATGATGAATTCGGCAACCTGCACAACTGGTGGACTGCCGAGGACAGCACCAAATTCTATGGTAAAACCAAAATGATTGTAGAGCAGTTCAACGGTTATGTGGTAGTGGATAGTTTGCACATAAACGGATCGCTTACACAAGGCGAAAACATTGCCGATCTGGGCGGAATTATGTTTGGCTACGAGGCTTTCAAAAAGACGAAACAATATACCAACAAACAAATTATTGCCGGGCTGAATCCTGACCAGCGTTACTTTTTAGGCTGGGCTTATGGCTGGATGATAAACGAACGCCCGGAAGCATTGGCCGACCAGGTCCGCAGCAACGAACACTCACCGGCAGAGTTCAGGGTAATTGGCCCGGTAACGGACATGCCTGAGTTCTTCACTACGTTCAACATTAAGGCGGGTGATAAAATGTGGAGGCCGGATAGTCTAAGGGTTCGTATCTGGTAAATTATTTTCAGATAAAATAACATGAAGAGCCCAGTAACCGAAGATACTATAGTTGCTCTGTCAACTCCGCCGGGAGTAGGGGGAATAGGTGTAATAAGGGTCTCTGGCCCGGAAGCTATTTCCATCAGCGAGAAGATATTGCCCGGAATTAACCTGCATGATGCCGCCGGACATACCATGCATTTCGGAATTATAAGGGATAGAGAGGAGGTGCTGGATGAAGCTGTAGCAGGACTTTTCAAGGCTCCCCATTCTTTCACGTGCGAAGATGTGGTGGAAATTTCCTGTCACGGTTCTCTATTCATATTGCAAAAAGTTTTGCACTTATTGATAAGTAAAGGCGCACGGTTGGCGAAGCCCGGAGAGTTTACCATGCGGGCATTTTTCAACGGCAGGTTCGACCTTTCACAAGCGGAAGCTGTCAGTGATTTAATAGCATCGGAAACACAGGCTGCTCATCATTTGGCTATGAATCAAATGCGGGGAGGGTTTTCCGGAGAATTGAAAAATCTCCGGGAAGAACTGGTTCATTTTGCTTCTTTAATAGAACTAGAACTCGACTTTAGTGAAGAAGATGTGGAGTTTGCCAATCGTCCGCAATTGCTACGCTTACTGGAAAAAATGCAAGGTAAAATAAAAACACTTTGTGAATCTTTCAGGCTGGGAAATGTGATTAAGAATGGAGTATCTGCTGTGATTGCGGGAAGGCCGAATGCAGGTAAATCAACCTTGCTGAATACATTGCTGAACGAAGAGCGTGCCATAGTGAGCGATATACCCGGAACCACCCGCGATACTATTGAGGAAACTTTAATAATTAACGGCATCGCTTTTCGTCTGACGGACACTGCAGGAATACGAAAAGCCGCTGATGTAATAGAAAAGCAAGGGGTGGAACGCACCATGCAAAAGATAGAACAGGCATCTGTAGTTATGTATCTTTTCGATGCCGGAAAAATGTCGGCAGAAGAGGTGGCGGATGATTTAAGCAAACTGAAAATTAGTAGTGAGATACCGGTTTTCCCGGTGGCTAATAAAGTGGATATAGGAGAAGAAAAAAATTATGTGGAAAAATTTAAAAATATAGGAACAGTCAATTTAATATCCGCTAAAAATGGACATGGAATTGATGCGTTAAAGAATAATATATACGATAAAGTAGTTGGTGGAAGAAACATCCACGATGGAGTAATACTCAGTAATGCCCGCCACTATGAAGCCCTGGAAGCCACACTGCAGAATTTGCAAAAAGCTAAAACAGGAATTGAAAATAAATTATCGGGCGAACTTGTAGCTTCCGATATACGTTCCGCACTGAACCACCTCGGAGAGATAACCGGCGAAGTAACTACCGATGATTTGCTCGGAAATATCTTTGGAAAGTTTTGCATCGGGAAATAGAACTATAACCAGAGAATAGCGACTAAGGGAAAAAGCGATAAATTTCTTTCCGGTCTAAAGCTCTTAGTATGAATATGGCATTTTCTTTAATGTGAATTCCAATTCTATAGTCACCTATTCTTATCCGGTAAAAATTCGGATGCCCTTCTAATTTTTTTAAATTTCTGATTTCTTTTAAAGTAGATCAAGCGGGTAATTCATTAAAACAAACCGTCTTTATTTTTTGGTAGTATGGGGTGCTTTTAAGTAATTTCAGATCTTTCAAAAATGTTTCAGCATACTTAATTTCAAGCATCTCCCAACATTTTTAATGCTTCCTTTTTGGAATACATCTTGTCTTTCATGGCCTTTTTCATTGCCAACCCTAAGCCATATTCCTCAATAATATCCGAAAGTATTTTATATTCATCAGCAGGAACTATTACGTATTGTACTTTTCCGTTTTTCCCGGCAATGAATTGTTCATGTTTAGTTATGGGTTTGGGTGTTTCCATTTCTTATATCTTTTTTCAAAGGTACATAAAATAATTCAAGAAGGTCGCCCTGAAAGGGAATTTTTGGCCTGCCTACTTTCTTTTAATATGTTTCCAATAAATATATAAAGCCCCATCCCTGTCAGCAAAACATTACTTATTCCAAGTATCCCCAGGTTGTAAGCTTTTATCGAAAGCTCTTTACCCAATAGGTCAGAGGAATTTCCGGCATAAAGAATTATAAGAAGTATAAAAGTTATTGTGAGTGTCGTGTTTCTATGAGAGAATAAGTGGATCAATATAAATACTATCACAGGCAAGGTCATCAGAAAATGTTCAGTATCTGTTTTAAAAATGGATGGGATTATGGCTAGTAAAGTGAACCATTCCATAACAAATCCCACTGAATTTTCATCTTTATTTTTAACGCCATTTTTAATATTTGCCCTCACAAATAAAACATAAGGTACAAGCAGAAACAACATAATAATGTATTGCAAACTGGCAGTCAACGGGGAGTTGATATTATTCCGGATCACGGCATCAATTGTATTCGGGCTCGGAAAAGCATTGGCATGTATGAGCATCGCATTCAACCATTCTCTATGCAGGCTGAGATCTTTTTCAATGCCAAGAAACAGAGCGGGCAAAATAAGGAATAGTACCAATGAAATAGCAGTTGTGAAAAGGGTTTTGAAATATCGCCGCATAAGCAAAGGAATAAGTACAAGAACAAAAAAGGGTTTTGTAATTATAACAATAGCAATGAACAGTCCTGCCCAGGCCATTTTTTTTTGGAGTATAAAACGCAGAGACAGGCATAGCAGGAAAAGTATCAGCACATTTACATTACCCAGTTCAAGTTCACGTACCATATGGGTTATGATACATAAAAAAGACAGGAATAGGATTAGGTTTGGATATTTCGATTCTCGTTTGAAAACATAGGTGGAAAGCAAGTTTGCAATGGTAATACTCGTTAGAATAATTGCTACAGATGTAAATATAAATTCAATTATACCGGCAACATAATAGGGTAGGAGAGTAAGGGGATAGAACAACATAGCCGTAAAAGGCGAGTATTTAAAATACCCCGACCCTAACGAAAATGCCACCCCATAAACCGGTTGTCCGCCCGTTAAAGCTTTGGCGGCTTCATAGTAAACCTTAAAATCATTTTGCTGAAATTTGTGATTGATGTTTTCAACCACAAAATCTGCAAGTAGAATCAGTATTACAAACAGAATGTATTTGTAAGGAATAGATTTTGCAAGGGGCATGTTAGGGTGTGTCTGGTTTTTCAAAAGTACGGAGAAAAACCTTGAAACGACTTTAACGTATGAAAAGGGCAGGATTTTAAGGATTAAATTTAATGGATGCAGTATTAAATGCTTCTATTAGCAAGCATTTATTAATTTTGAGGACTGAAATAAAATATGAAGAAAAAAATATTAATCACCGGTTCGAACGGGCTTTTAGGGCAAAAGCTGGTTTACAGGCTTCTGCATGAGGCCAATGTTGAAATTATTGCTACCTCCAAAGGAGAAAACAGGTTAAAAAATCAGAATGGATATATTTTTGATTCGCTTGATGTTACCGATGAAGAAGCGGTAAAGAATATAATTGTAAAACATAGCCCCGATGTGGTAATTAATACTGCCGCTATGACCAATGTAGATGCCTGTGAAACTGAAAAGGACGCTTGCCGTAAGTTGAATGTTGGCGCAGTGGAGTACATTATAAAGGCTATGAAACTTCTCCCCATTTCATCCCAACTCATACATCTTTCAACCGATTTTATATTCGACGGAATCAATGGCCCCTATAGGGAAACCGATATACCTTATCCACCGAACTCCGTGTATGCGGAATCTAAATTCCTGTCGGAGAAACTGGTAGAAAAATCGGGTTTGAAATGGACAATCATACGTACCGTATTAGTTTACGGAGTAGTAGATTTCATGAGCCGGAGCAATATAGTGCTGTGGGCAAAGGATGCCCTTTCCAAAGGGAAAACCATTAATGTGGTAGATGACCAGTTCCGCACCCCAACGCTATCCGAGGATTTGGCGGAGGGTTGTGTTTTGGCGGCTATGCAGGGTGCAACGGGAATTTATCATATCTCCGGCAAGGATTTCATGAGTATTATTGAGTTGGTGAACATTGTAGCCGATTTCTGGCATTTTGATAAATCATTAATTAAACCGGCAAAAACAGCCACCCTGGGACAACCTGCCCAGCGTCCCCTTAAAACGGGTTTTATCCTCGATAAGGCAATTAAAGAACTTGGATATGAGCCTCATTCTTTTCTGGAAGGACTGGCGATAGTAGATAAACAACTCCAAACAATTTGACGATTTGTTGATTTGATAATTTAATAATGCAACCATCAAATTACCTAATTGCCAAATCATCAAATTAATTTTATAACTTTGAAAGCTTAAAAGACGGAACATTATATGAGTTTTATTGCAAGCGTACAAGCTCGCCAGATTCTGGATTCAAGAGGCAATCCCACCTTAGAAGTTGATGTGATCACCGATGCCGGAATAATCGGCAGGGCAGCCGTGCCTTCAGGCGCCTCCACAGGCATTCATGAAGCGGTTGAACTAAGAGACGGCGATAAAGGAACCTACCTGGGCAAAGGAGTTTTAAAGGCGGTTAATAATGTAAATACAACAATTCAGGAGGAACTGAAGGGCCAGTTTATATTCGACCAGCGCAACATTGATAAAAAAATGATAGACCTGGACGGAACTGACAACAAAGGAAACCTGGGTGCCAATGCAATTTTGGGTGTTTCTTTGGCAGTGGCTAAAGCAGCTTGCGAGGAATCACGTCTTCCCTTGTATAAATATGTAGGAGGTGTGAATGCCAATGTTCTTCCGGTGCCGATGATGAATATCCTGAATGGCGGCAGCCATGCCGATAACAATATGGATTTCCAGGAATTCATGATCATGCCGGTTGGCGCTCCATCCTTCTCAGAAGCCTTGCGCATGGGAGCGGAGGTGTTCCACAACCTTAAAAAGATACTTAGCGATAATAAATATGCTACCAATGTGGGTGATGAAGGCGGATTCGCCCCAAACCTCAAATCGAATGAGGAAGCATTGGATTTTATTTTGAAAGCCATTGAAAAGTCAGGCTATAAAGCCGGAAAAGATATTTTTATTGCATTGGATACCGCTTCCTCTTCATTCTACCTGGAAGAAGAAGGTAAGTATCATTTCAAGAAATCAACAGGAGATAAGCTTTCATCAGCTGATATGATTGAATTATATGCAAAGCTGGTGAATAATTATCCCATCGTCTCTATAGAAGACGGCCTTGCCGAAGATGATTGGGATGGCTGGAAGGCGCTTACCGAAAAACTTGGTGCAAAAATTCAGCTGGTGGGTGATGATCTCTTCGTAACCAACGTAACCCGTATACAACGTGGCATTGACCTGCATGTGGCGAATTCGGTACTAATAAAGGTTAACCAGATCGGTAGTTTGAGCGAGACCATAGATGCTGTTCAGCTTGCCGACCGAAACTCTTATACCTCTGTGATGAGTCACCGTTCCGGCGAAACAGAAGATACCACTATTGCCGACCTTAGCGTAGCTTTGAATACGGGGCAGATAAAGACAGGTTCGCTGTGCCGTTCCGAGCGTATTGCAAAATATAACCAGTTGCTTCGTATTGAAGAGGCGCTGGGAAATTCGGCCCAGTATGGAGGAACGAGATTTAAATATGTAAACAACTGATACTTATATATCAATCATAAATCATGGACAAGTTAAAAGAGAAATTCCTAAAAAAAGCTGTAACAGAAGCAGAAGTAGTAAAACAATTCATTGCCCAGCACGGTGAAGAAAAATTGGGCGAATACAATGTTGCCCAGGTATACCAGGGTATGAGGGGCATGGTAGGATTAATTACTGAAACATCCAAGCTTGATCCGGAAGAAGGAATACGGTTCCGTGGTTACACTATTCCTGAATTACGGGAAAAATTACCCAAGGCGCCTAATGGCAGCGAGCCATTGCCCGAAGGTATTTTCTACCTGATGCTGATAGGCGAACTCCCTACCCAGGATGATGTGAATGATATTACCAATAACTGGGCACGCAGAAGCATCGTGCCCCGCCACGTTTTCGATACACTTGATTCATTGCCTGCCAACACACACCCTATGACTGAATTCAGTATTGGGGTAATGGCTATGCAAACAGAATCTCTTTTTGCTGCTGCTTACAAAAAAGGTATGAGCAAAAAAG
>DATHNK010000024.1:0-2564 GCA_035486075.1 Bacteroidia bacterium | reverse complement strand
AATTACCACAATCAGCAATATATACGTTCCCTGAATTATCAAGCCTCATGCCACCGAAACTGTTTATTTCCGCTGCTGAAGCAGGCCCGCCGTCTCCGGAATATCCGTTTATTCCATTTCCCGCGAATGTGTTAATAATTCCTGATGTGTTAATGATCCTTACACGGTCGTTACTAACATCACCCACATAAATATTTCCGCTGTTATTATCGTAGGCCACATATTCCGGATTATAGAAGGAAGCTGCTGTAGCCGCTCCGCCATCGCCCCCATACATCGCCTGCCCTGTTCCGGCAATGGTAGTTATTATACCTGACGCATCCACCTTGCGTATTCTCTCATTTTCACAATCAGCTATGTACATATCACCCGAATTATCAAATGCAACACAAGTTGGAAAACCTAATTCCGCTGCTGTAGCCTGTCCGCCATCACCGCTCCATCCTGCAGTTCCACAACCTGCTATTGTATATATATATCCGGTGTTATCAACATATCTGATACGATCGTTGCCGGCATCCGCTATATAAAGGTTTCCATGGCTTGTAATACTCCAGGGGTCCGTCGCGAATTCAGCTGCAGTGGCAGGCCCACCATCACCGGCATACCCATAAATACCGTTACCGGCATAGTTCGAAATTATTCCCGAACTATTCACCTTACGAACTGTCAATCCCTGAAGATCCAGTATATAATAATTACCGGAAAAATCTACAGCAATACTGTATATGTATTCAAACTCGGCAGCCGTGGCTGGCCCTCCATTTCCGGCAATTCCAACACCACCGTCACCGGCAATAGTAGTTATCATTTGAGATCTTGCACCAAACGAAATAGCTACAAACAAAAATAAAGCATAATATTTATTCATAATCCCCCGAAGTATTTTTATTGCATGAACAATTTGAAAACCAACTCAAAGATAATGAAAAACCTTTACGGAAAACGGAAATCAAATCAGTATTCTGTTTTTTATTTCTGAATTATCAGTTTGCCTTTATGTATTAAGAGCTGAGAAGGCAATTTAGCTATCAGAATGCTTTTTAATTTACTTTTACTCTGGTGTATTAAAAGGATAGCAACATTAAACATATAAGCGGAATTAGAATGAAAAAGCGGGACTTGAAAAGCCGTAAAAGTGAAACAAACAGGCTACTTGTTGATGAGTTTAAATATTTTGAATAGTTCGCATTATTTTATAAGATATGTAAAATACCACTAATTCGGTCCCACTAATTAATGGTATACCATTTATTCATGGTATTTTTTTCCTACCGCTTATCTCTTATATCTCATCTCTTATCTCTGCCAACATCTAGCTAATAAAGTCCCATGCCTTCTGTCCAAAGCCAATTGCAAGCTGTTTCATCCGCCGGCAAAAAGGAAATATGTCACATTTTATTTTACATATTGCAAAGGTAAAACATGGGTTATTGAGTAGCTAAAAAGTCATTGACCGGGCAAAAAAAGTGTAAAACAAAGTGTAAAATGGCTCCGATTGATTGCCGGTCCGGCCCGGACTTTGTTTTACACTTTAGGGCTACAAAGGGGCTACAAGATTTTTTAACCTTGGTTTAAATTTCACCTTAAACTTCAGGCTCCCAATTTCGGGTGGTTGTTTGACACATTGTTAAACAACCACGGCACACAATGCTATTAACTACTTGACTATATGTTATAATACGAAGTTGTTAGACACAATATGTATTCTTTAAAAACGTATAAATGTGTAAAACAAAGTCCGAGCCGGACTGGCAAATAAAGGGGGCCGGATAACTTTAGAAATGTTAAATAATAGGCAAAAATCACTTGTTCATTTCCTATCAAAAGGATTACTAAACTCCGGATTAGAAATAAAAACCGAATCGGTGAGTGTATTCAGAAAAGCTATTATCTGATGCTTTTCATTTCCTGTAAGTTTAGCACCGCCTTTATAAGCAAAATCCATCTTGCTATCTACATTGGCACTTACATGCACGCCGGTACTATAAAAATCCAGCACGTCTTCCAATGATTTAAAACGGCCGTCGTGCATATAAGGAGCTGTGAGCGCCACATTTCGGAGAGATGGTATTATAAATTTACCATTATCGGTTTCTTTTCCTGTAACAACTCCTCTTCCTTTATCCATATAATTTTTGGAATCATAAATAGAGTCCAATCCATTGTTACTGAATTTAAGAGTTGTACCTAACGCATCTCCATCTGTAGTATGGCAATGGAGGCAATCACCTTTAGTTTGATCATTAATTAAGATTAGCCCTGCGTATTCATCATCCGTAAATGTTCCATTTCCACTTATTATCCGGTCATATTTTGACTGGTTGGATATAAGGGTTCGTAAAAACTGTGCAATGGCTTTGGTTATTTCAAGACTATCTATCTTCCAATTACCAAATACCTCTTCAAATCTCTGCTTATAATACGGGTTTCTGCTTAAGCGCAGGGATGCTTCTATCCACGATAAGTTCATTTCATTATGTGCCCTGACCGGTTGTAAAATCTGCAACTCGATAGTTCCGGCTCTTCCATCCCAAAAGTATGCCGGATACCATGCCAGATTA
>DATHNK010000023.1:0-4756 GCA_035486075.1 Bacteroidia bacterium | reverse complement strand
CGGCTGCGGTATAATTCCAAGCCCAATCATCGGTGTCCCCGATTCTTTCATTATGGTCTCCGGGTTTTGTGCACCAAGTTCTGCATAGCCAATATCTTTTATACGAACGGTCTTGGTCCCGCTGCTTTGTATCACCATGTTATCAAAGTCTTCCTCGGTAACCAGGTTGCCTCTTGTGTTTACCGTTAGTTGTGTGGTTTTGCTTTCAACCGTACCCGATGGCAAATACACGTTTTTAGCAATGAGCGCCCTTTGCACATCCAGCGGAGTCATTTTATAAGCAGCCAGTTTGGCAGGATCCATCCAAATACGCATGGCGTATTTTCGTTCTCCCCAAACCTGTATAGAACTTACATCGGGAATGGTTTGCAGGGTATTCATCAACACATTCTCGGCATAGTCGGTGATCTGTAGCGAGTTTTTCGTTTTGCTTCTTATTAGAAGAGCGACAATAGCATCCGAATTAGCATCCAGCTTGGTAACGACCGGAGGTGCATCCAAATTTTGTGGCAGGAATGCCAGTGCCTGAGATACTTTATCACGAACATCATTGGCTGCCGTTTCCATATCACTCCCCAGAGTGAATTCGACTGAAATATTACTCGAACCCTGCGCCGAAAACGAAGTAATATTCCGTATTCCCTGAACGCCGTTAATGGCTTTCTCTAGCGGTGTTGTAATTTGCGATTCTATTACATCCGGATCAGCGCCGGTGTAATTGGTCTGCACCGAAATAACAGGTGGGTCAATGGCAGGATAGTCACGAACTCCCAACCGTTTGAAGCCAATGCAGCCAAACAGGACAATAATGATAGACATTACTCCTGCAAAAACCGGCCGCTTAAGACTTATTGACGAGAGACTCACAACTCTTAATTAGTAATTAATAATTAGCAATTAGTAATTGAATTGCTGTTGGTATATGGTTCATAGTTTATATATAAGTATTGTTTTTGATTACTAATTATTAATTATTAATTTCTAATTATTACTTCAGGTGATTTAATGACACTTTACTTCCGGGATAAATAACCATGCTTCCTCTTATAATAATAGTATCACCGGAATGTAGCCCCTTTGTTACTTCTACGGTGGAATCAGTGCGAACTCCCAGTTCAATAGGCACAGTGGCAGCCACACCACCTTTATATACATAAATATCCTGTCCGATCACTTTTGGATTTACAGCTTCCGTGGGAACCATAATGGCACTGTCGGTATGCGATAAAGGAATAGAAATATTTGCAAACTGTCCCGGCAATAATTTGCCGTCTTTATTGGGGGTTAACGCCCGTATGTGCAAGCCTCCGGAACTTTGATCGATCTTCGGGTCAATGGCATATATAGCACCTTTAAATGTTTCATTATATCCGGCTACATTAAAGCCTATGGAATCATTTTTATGTAACAATCCCGAATATTTTTCAGGCACATAAAAGTCTATTTTAATAGGCGATAATTCTTCTATATCTGCAATTACTGTGCTGGTAGTTATGTAGCTGCCGGGGCTTACATTTTTCAATCCTATCACTCCGTCGAATGGTGCACGGATATTACAATACCCGATAGAAACCTGGATCAGCTTCATATCGGCAATAACACTGTTCAGGTTATTTTCAGCAATGTCGTAATCCTGTTGTGAAACACCGTTAATATCCAATAATTTTTTTGTCCGGTCGGCAGTTAGTTGGTCCAGTTGTTTGGCTACTTCATCCTTTTGTAACTGCGCCTGGTACTGGGCATCATCTATCTTAATAAGCAGGTCGCCTTTATTTATATGTGCGCCTTCTGTAAAATTCACTTCCGTAACTACACCAGCGATCTGGCTTTGCAGGTTTACTTCCTCGTTGGACATAATGTTGCCCGAAATTTTTATGATATTGGAAGTCTTAACAGTCCGTATTATCATTGCCTCCACTGGCGTGGCTTTTTTAGGCCCCTGCGGGCCCACTATCGCCGTTTTATCTACCGGCTTCAGGTAGATAAGCAGCACTACAATTGCCGCAATTATTAGAATCCATATTACGAGTCTTTTCATACCAAAGAGTGTGATTTTTGGGAAATATTTTGCAGATTTTTGTATATCGTTTCCAACTGGCTGTGCAACTTTTTTACTTCCTGTCGGGTCAATCCTTTCATAATTGATTTGTTCATGCGCTTGACAGTAGCTAAAATCTCGGGCATGTTTTCTTTTCCTTTGTGTGTAAGCTGAATCCAATATTCCCTGCGGTCTTCCGGGTTTTGCATACGCTTAATGAATCCTTTTCCTGAAAGGTCGTCAATTACGCCTACCATCATGGCTTTGTCTATGTGCAGTATATCGCCAATTAATTTCTGGCTGCACTTGCTGCCCATTTTATCCAGCAGAACTAAAACCGAAAATTCTTTTTTTATTCCAAGATGCTCCAGGCTTTTTACAAGCTCGCAATAGTAAAGCTTGGCGAGCAGATCGAATTTTCTTCCGTAGGAGAAATCCTCGAAATCAAAAATGGAATTTTGCTTTGCTTGTATGGCCATAAAATTTCAGGGAGGGCGCAAATATAGTTTAATTTCCGAATAGTTGGCAAATTAAACTAATTATTTTGTGTCGATTCCAAGATTCCTCACTTCATTCGGAATGACAAACGGTTGTAAATAAAAAGGATATGTGGCGCGGGCGAAGCCCGCGCCACATATCCCAAATTCCTGCAAATATTGTCATTCCGAACGAAGTGAGGAATCTTGCCCATACTCATCCCCAGATCCATGAAGAACATAATTATGCTTTCTTATCCAGTTCTGCAAAAACGGAGTTATTGCTGATATATTCGGGCACAATTTCTTTCATCTTACCCACGATGGTCATATCATTCTTGCCGGAAGCAAGTTTCGCAAGCTCATCGATATAAGCAGAAATAGTATTGAAATCATATTCCCTTACTTTAGCTATCAATATAAGCGGATGGTGCGTGGGCAATGTATTCTCAGAGGTGTGTAAAAGTTCTTCGTAAAGTTTCTCGCCGGGGCGCAAACCCGAAAAAATAATTTTGATGTCTTTATCCAATGTGAGCCCGGAAAGTTGTATCATTTTTTTGGCAAGGTCGAGCACCTTAACTGATTTCCCCATATCAAAAATAAATACCTCACCCCCATTACCAATAGCCCCTGCTTCCAGCACCAGTTGGCAGGATTCAGGGATCGTCATAAAGAATCGGGTGATATCCGGATGGGTAATGGTAACCGGCCCGCCTTTTTCAATTTGCTGGCGGAAACGCGGTATCACAGAACCATTGGAACCAAGCACATTTCCAAATCGGGTAGTAATGAATTTTGTCTTTTGAGTAGCATTCAATGATTGCACATAGATCTCCGCAATGCGTTTGGATGCTCCCATAACGCCGGTTGGATTAATAGCTTTATCAGTCGAGATCATCACGAACGTATCTACCCCATATTTCACTGAAAGGTCTGCCAGCACTCGTGTTCCAAGTATATTAACGTTTATGGCTTCCACAGGATTTTCTTCCATCACCGGAACATGTTTATATGCGGCGGCATGAAAAACAATTTGTGGTTTGGTCTCTTTGAAGATAGACTCCATACGGCTTTGATTGCATATATCCGCCAGATAAACTTTAATCAGGGGTAGGGAATAAGGGGTAAGGGACATGTCTTTACTTACTCCTTGCTCCTTATCCCTTATCCCTTCGTTCATTTCCAGTTGCAGGTCATAAATAGCTGATTCTGCCTGGTCAACCAACACCAGCTTTTCCGGTTTATATGGAATAATTTGCCTTACAATTTCACTACCGATGGAGCCTGCTGCGCCTGTAATAAGTACCGTTTTACCTTTTAATTGCGATTCAATTTTATCCTTATCCAATACAATAGGGTCGCGTTCCAATAAGTCTTCAATTTTTACTTTTTTAATTTGTTTAAAACTCAGTTCACCGTTTATCCAGTGGTTAATAGGGGGCACATTCAATACCTTGGTATTAAAAGTAAGGCAGGTATCCGTGATTTCATTTTTACGCTCATAAGATATATCGGAAGTGGAAAGAACAAGGTGAGCCACATTGTTATTTTCCAGCAGGTCATGCAACCTGTCCGGAGAATAAATAGTAACACCTTCCAGTCTTTTACCCCAGTTGCGTTCGTCCTCATCTAAAAACGCTAGCACTTCATATTTTGTACCCGCATCACGGTCAACGGCACGTTTGGTTATAAGCCCTGCATCGTTAGCTCCGTATATAATTATGCTCCGCCTGTTTTTAGATGAAGTGGAAGTTGCCTCGGCGTAAATGCCTTTATAGATCATCCGTACAGCAATCAAAATAAAAGCAGAAGAAAAACACTCTATAATTATAATAGAGTAGGGGACTATAAACCTTTTAAAAGGTGTGAAATAAAACACCACATTAGATAACGCAAAAAAAGCACTTACCGTGGAAAGTATAAGCACTATCTGCACCACATCCTTCGAGCCCATATAGCGGATAATATTCCGGTAAAGCCCGGTTACATAAAAACTAAGCCCCCGGCATATCAGCACAAAGGGAAATACATAAATAAAAGTTACCCTTTCAGAAAGGGGAATAACAAAGTTGAAACGCAACAGATATGCCAATATCAGCGAACAGAAACACAAGAACACATCTATAAGAAGTATTGACCAGCGCGGAAGAAAACTACGTATGATGTTGGTGTTCATTATTCACAAAGGTAGGGAATTAGTGGCAATGTATTTTGGCTCCCTTACATTATAATCCTATGTTGA
>DATHNK010000022.1:0-2468 GCA_035486075.1 Bacteroidia bacterium | reverse complement strand
GATAGCTGCCGCCTATCGGAATTTTTTCTATACCTATAAATAGATGTTTGTTGGCCACTACTTTTACGAGATAATTTTTATTAATGATATAGGATAAATGAACACGCATGAAGCACGAAGGCAGCAGGCTTTCCATATCTTTCATTCGCTTGTAAATAAGCAGTCGTTCCTTTTTGAAGTGCAGGCTTACATATTCCTTTTCTCCTTTGATATATAAAATATCTTCAAAAGAAATCCGCACCATTTGGCTGCCGCTTTTGACGAACAAGTGATTAATTTCAATAGGAATATTCACTGGCTGTTTTTCGACGCTTGCAGCTATTTTTTCAACCGTTTGTGTGAAATTAATATAAGACAAAGGCTTTGGAAGATAATCAATTACATGGTACGGGAAGTTGTTCAACGCATGTTTGCCGGGCCCGGTAATAAAAATGAATTTTTGGTCGCGCGGCAGCACGCCTGCCAGCTCCAGGTCGCTCATTCCCGGTTTATCGATGTCTATGAAAATGATATCCACACGTTGGTTCTGTAAAAAACTCACCGCATCTCCGCCATTATAAAACTGTCCCTTAAACTCAAAGGCCGAAACTTTTGAAATATATTGTTTAAGTAACGCTAAAGTGCCGGGCTCGTCAATGATAATGCAGCTTGTTTTCATCCGTTATTTGAGAGAATTAACCCGGTGTTTAATAAATCCAGTTTTCATCAATTAGCTTTGCGATTAAAGATTTAAGAATATTTTCCCGCCGATTGAAAAGATGCTCTTCCTTAGTCTTAAGACCTTTTGCATCATATGCTGAATTAAGTGGATTGCTATTTGAATTAGTTTTTACCCTTGCCATGCTATATAGTTATGTGGTCATTAGAATATGGCCTGTTATAAGTTTCGCCGTTAACGCGGATCGTTACTCCTAGTTGTCGTTATCCCAATGCTAATCGCACCGCCAGTTCGGCATGTAACCGGGTGGTTTCAAAGAGCTCAACTACAATATCGGGCTGCCTGATTATTATTTCAATTTCTGTACAGCCCGAAATAATTCCCTCCGCCCCATTTTTAACGAGGTTATCGATGATCGCTAATAAACGCGATTTTGAAGATTCATTGACAATGCCCATAACTGATTCTTCGTAAATGATGCGATGAATATCCTTCCGCTCATCTTTACCAGGGATAATGATTTCAATACCAAACTTATCCTGGTAGCGGTTTTTTAAGAAATCCCCTTCCATTGCAAATTCAGTGGCTAACAGCCCGAGTTTTTTTAACTTTTTCCTTTGAATTTCTTCAGCCGCAGCATCTACAATATGTATTAACGGGATATTGATGTAGCGTTGAATTTCATCAGCCACCTTATGCATAGTATTGGAGCAAAGCACTACCATATCTGCGCCGCCTGCTTCAAGGCGCTGGGCTGCGCCAATCATTTTATGCTTAAGTAATTTCCATTCGCCTGTATGCTGCATTTCCAAAATTTCGGCAAAATCAACCGAAAGCAATAAACACCGGCAGGAATGATTTCCTCCCAGTGCTTCACGGACTTTACGATTTATTACCTGGTAGTAAAGCGCGGAACTTTCCCAGGACATCCCTCCAATTAATCCAATGGTCTTCATTTTACCCGATTACCAGTCTTTTCATTGCCGTAATAGTTCCCAAATGTAATTTCTCGTGAAATAACAGGAATTCCAGGCCGTCATCAACGCTTACCGCCTTATTTCCGAACCGTGTAGACCAGCTTATATAATTACCAAAGATCTGGCTTTCATAATCAGCTTCTAATTGCTCCAATGTGGTAACCAGCAATTGTTTGATATTTACTATTTCAATAACGCTGATAATTCCCTCCGGCCTGGAACCCGGCCCAAACTTTTTTCCAAAATCATCACTTATCAATAGTGGCAATCCTGATTTTTGGTAGCATATTCCTTGTTGCACGACGATCATGTGCCCCATATTCCAGCTAATGTTATTTTTAAATCCTAGCGGAATTTGGTTAAATTGGTCGACCGTCAGGTCTTCTACCCGTTCAAGCAGCGAAGTTCTTTCCTTTCTTATTTTTTCTATTTGGTTGTTCATGGTTATCAATTAAAGAGCGATATCATATCAATAGATTATAGCTTCGCTACTAAGGCAAAGTTTGCGTTGTAAAAGAATAATTAGTGCTTGTTTTCTTTAATTGGCGTAATTTTCTGAAAATCACTGTGTGCAGAAATAATATCGTTGGAGGGGCAAATGCAGGGAACCAGACAAATGGGAATATTGCCATTTCCCGCTCACCAGGACCACCTGTGCCGATGAAATTCTTTGCATCCAGTGCCGCAATGACAAGCAGTGTCAGTATGTCCAGTATTCCCAAAATATTCCAGGCATACACTGCCGGAATACTCCATGACTTTCCTTTTAAAACCATCCTGGCTACAGGTATGGCCAAAAGCGCAGTAACAATATCTCCCATTCCTGCCGAAAA
>DATHNK010000021.1:0-6953 GCA_035486075.1 Bacteroidia bacterium | reverse complement strand
TATAGATTATTGGCCAGTATTATATCCTCTTTGCGGAATTATATTTTCTGCTGTTTTCAAATCCCTGTTCGCGCTTCAGTTGGTGTCCATGCTTTCTCTGGTATTGTCTGGTATTTATCTTGAAATGATTTTAAAAACCCTTCATAAATATGAAACCCGAAGTATTCGAGTTTTTGTGTTTCTATTCTTTTTGCTTTCACCCTATCCGTTAAGGGCATCGCTCACAGTAATGTCAGATAGCCTCTGCCTGCTTTTTATCACAATTGCTTATTACTGTCTTATAAAATATAAGGAAGAAAAAAATAATCTGTTTTTCGTAGGTTTCATCGCATTTGCCACATCTGCCATTTCTACCCGGTATGGTGCTTTTGTTGTACTGATCGTTCCTTGTATTTATATAACTTATTCTTTTTTCAAAAACTTCCGGTTAATGCCTTTTTTGCTGGCAGTTATAGCGGCCCTGCTGATAATACTTCCATATGTTCTTATTCACAAAGGTTCTTCAACCGATTTTTTTCAGCACGAATGGTTAAAGGGTTGGTCCTTCAAAAATTTCTTCCGCTCGGACTTTTTTACGGCTGATGGACATGCGATTTATACAGTACCTAATATCCTTTACTGTTTTTTCAATCTTTTTCATCCGGCATATTGCTTTGCAGGCATTTTATTTGCAGCATTCAGTTTCAAATATCATGTTAACAAAGGAGCTTCGACCATTCAACTGATTTTTACTGCAAGTCTTTTGTTTTACGCCTTCTTTCTTGCCGGAATACCCTTTCAGAATTTACGTTTTTTAATACTTTCATTTCCATTCATTCTTGTCCTCATCTTCCCGGGCTTTATAGAAATTTACACGCTATTTAAAAAAGCAAAATCTCGTTTTATCACTCCACTCCTGTTATTATGCATTATCATTCAGCTCGCATTGTTTGTCCGGGTATTCATTCCCTTTTATCACGATAACAAAATTGAAAAGCAAATTTCAAGGGAGGTTATGAAGCATGATACTGCAACCCTTTACACCTTTTCTATAGATGCCGCTGTTCGCTACTATGGCTTCAAAAACAAAATAATAAATATGTGGGAAGTAAAACTTGATACATTCCCGCCAATCAGGGAAAAGGCTTTAGTGCTCTTTAATGAAAAACAATTTAGTGATGAATGGAAAAATAAAAACCCCATGTTTAACTGGAGATATCTGAATACAAAATATCAATTAATAAAGATCAAGGATTTACCTGATAATTGGGAATTGTTTTATATTAAAAACTCTTTATAAAGCCTATCGAAGAGTTTAATTTACCCAACCTTTTACTTTTAAGAAACATCTACCTTAAAGAAGCCCAAAAAAAACATTAGCGATAACAGACAGTCGCTAATATGCCGGTTATTGGTTATTCTTAGTTAAACCTCTTTGTTCGTGGAGGCGTTTGTAAATCAGGTTAAACTTTTGAATAACCTCCCCGGTGTTTTCTTCCGGTTTCATAAAAATTATAAACGATTTTTATGTTAGCAAGTATTAAAATAGGAAATAAAGCAGGGTTCCTGAAACCTGACAGGAGTTTTAAACTTGACATTAGCAATCCTTCTAACAGGGCTTTAGAAAGATTAGGAGGGTTTATTTATAATAATGGTGCCATCATAATCCATCTTACCCCGGATACCTATAAAGCCTTTTCCTACATCTGCACTCATTATGGATGCATTATGGGTTATGATGAAAACAGTAATACACTTGTATGTCCTTGTCAATGTGGAATGTACGACCTTGAAGGGAATGCGATTAGCGGAGTACCTGTAAAACCACTCAGGCAATTTGAAGTTAGCAAGGAGGGTAACGTTCTCACTATTACCGATAATAATGATGAATAATTTAGATATTTGTAATGAAATGAGGTCATAGTTGAGAATCAACCCAACGTTTCAGGTCGTATAATCATCTATGGAAATATAAGAGACGTATTTTTTGCAGGAAACGGAAGAGCAACTGATAAAAGGATGCCTTGCAGGCAGGGCTGCATTTCAACAAATGCTGTACAAGCGGTATGCGCCAAAAATGCTCACCGTTTGTATGAGATATGCTTCCAACCGTGAAGAAGCCGAGGACGTGTTACAAGAAGCTTTTATAATAGTATTTGAAAAAATGCATCAATTCCGAATGGAGGGTTCATTTGAAGGCTGGATTAGAAGGATAATGATAAATAAATGCCTGGAACATATCAGAAAGACGGCCAAGGTATTCCCGATAATAGATATTGACAACGTGGAAGACAAATTTATTAGTGAGGAAGAGGTGCTGAATACTATCGCATTCAACGAACTGCTTGCAATGATTCAGGAATTACCCCCCATGTATAAAATGGTATTCAATCTTTATGTGTTTGACGGAAGGTCGCATAAAGAAATTGCAGACACTTTAGGTATAGCAGAAGGTACATCAAAGTCCAATCTTTCGGATGCAAGAACGATATTAAAAAAGAAAATATTAAGAACTATGACTAACGAAAACAAATCTATTCTTTATGAGCAGAGAGCTGAATGAGAATGAAATTGATAAAATTTTTAGGAAAGCAATTGAGCCTGTAGATACAGAGCCTTCCGATGAATTTTGGCGTAAAGCTGCTGAAAATGTTATTACCAGGGGTAGCCAGCTAAAAGAGGGAAACGCTTCTCAATGGAGAGCGATTGCTTTTATTCTTGGTGCAGGGTTGCTCATATTGGGATATTTTACCTACAAATTAGCAACGGGATTAAAAAGTGAGGAAAAAGAAGTTGCAATGTTAAAAAAGACACAAAACGCAAATACAGGAAAAAGTAATGCTGGTACGAGTACAGGTAATACAATTAATGATGTTGCAGATATTCCGGCTGTGGTGCCTGTAAATAGTAATATCTCAAGTAATGCCAATAATACTCCTTCACCTAAAAAGGAAATTACAAAGTACACTACCCATATGGCAAAGACCCAAATGAGTAATGAAGTCATTAATGCATCTCATAGCAAATTGGCTAAATCACAAAACTCCACATTGGCTTATAATAAACAATCTGATATTAGTAAACACACTAAAAAGCATGCAGCGCCTCAAGTTGAAAACAATGCAAATGATGGAATTGTTTCAACCAACCGGAACTATCAAGTGAGTAATGCAACCGTACAGGGAAATTCAACGGAGAATCTAAATTCAACACAAAGTATGCCCGGTATTCAAAAACCTGTTCAAATAAAGCCGGACAGCTTGATCCGTAAGCAGTCCGTTAATATGTTAAACACAAATAAACAATCCTCAATTGTAGCAAGCGATACCGCAAAAATTCCCTCATACTCAATAGACAGTGCACGATCAAGATATACCGTATCCGCTTTTTTTTCTCCGGATATTATGATGGGGTATAAATTCACAAGCAATACTTCATGGGGAAGCCAAATTGAAAGTGCCATAAAAAGTGGAGAAAAACAGACCTTTTCATATACTACGGGTGTAAAAGCAGCGTATTCTCTTTCTTCTCATTTTTCAATAAGCGCCGGCATAGCTTATCAGTCATTTTCATTCAATGCTAACCCCGGTTATATATATGCTCAAAAGCAATCGAATGGAGAAGTGGGATATAATGTTGCTACAAGTTCAGGATTAGTAAATTGCCCGTATTATGGTCCAACAAAAGCAGGGGACAGTTTAAAGATGAGCCTGGCATCATCCAGGACGTACCTGGAAATACCAATAAGTTTCAAATATTTTATAGGTGATAACCCCAAATTTAAGTTTTACCTGATAGGTGGAATGGAGGCAAATATTTCTCTTGGGGAAGAAACATACATGAATTGGCAGAGTATTCCCTGGAATGAGACAGGAACAGCCACTGCCAATACAACAGATGGTGCGGAAAGCATGTATTTATCGTACTACCTGGGTATAGGTGCAGATTACAGGATCGGGAAATATATTTCTTTATATGTGGAACCGGGTTTGCACAATGCAATTACTCCAATCGATAATAATGTTGACGTTATTTCATATCCCCGGCTTTTTAGTATTGCGGCAGGATTGACGTATCATTTTTAGATAATAGATCTTTGTCAGCGACCCTTTCTGCATTATACCGGCAACGTATTCTAGCCGTTCTGTGGAACATGCTGAAACAAACAGTTGTTCCAGTTTTGGGCCTATTGCTTTCATGGGTCATAACAAAGAAATTTTCAATAGAACTTTGGGGAGCGGTTACACAGATCACTCTGTGGGTAAGTATAATCATCCACCTCTCATCATGGGGCAATACCGAGTATCTGCTCAAGGAATTCAGCGCTCAACCAGGTAAATTAAAGCTGCGTTGGCAAAGTTGCTTCATTGACAGGCTCCCTGTTTTATTAATTACCTGCTGCGGGATATTAGTTTATTACAGGGATACCTTGGGCATAATAATGGTATTCTGGTGCTTAATAGAATTCATCTATCAGAGTTATGAGCCAGTGATTAATTTTTACAAAAGATTTATGATTAGTGTTATTGCTGAGGTGGCCGGGGCAATAGTATTATTTATTCTACTCTTCGCCTTCAGGGTACATATAGATTTATTTTTGATCATAGCATTACTTACGATAGCCGATCTATGCAAGACAATCGTTGTCATAGTATACTTTAGCAAGGATCTGCTTCCATTTAAAACATACAGGCCCGATGCAAAATATTACACCAACGCCCTTTCCTTTTTTCTTCTGGGGTTTGTCGGGTTGCTTTACTCCAAGGCTGATCTAATATATGTAACGGCTTATATGAATCACCATGATATTGCATTCTATCAAATTGCAACCAACTTTTTTTCATTCGCTAAGAGCGGGGCAAGTATGCTTATTTTGCCATTTGTACCAGTTCTATACAGGCTAAAAAAGAATTTGGTAGATACGCTCTCCATCCGATTTACAACAATGGGTATAGGATTAAGCATATTTTCGTTTATTGTAATTTATTTTATTCTTACAATCGGTTACAAGTTCGAAGTCGGATTCCCATTTATATTAGCAGGATTTTTATCGATAATTCCTGCTTTTTATTCGTATTCTATTGTTATATTTCTTTTCAAACATAATAAACAAAACAAGGTTGTATCATACGGTGTTGTGGGAATACTCCTCACACTTTTATTTAATGCATTATTAGTTCCTCATTTTGGAATAACAGGCGCAATTATAGCATCGACATTGGCGCAATGGGCGGTAATTCCGCTTTACCTTTATGAAATGAATACGATTAAAGCCAAGGCTTAATTAATGCAATGCGGAAGGTTGAATTGAACTGAAAAAATGTTTGTTGTACCAAGGCGTATGGGCTAACTGCAAAGCATCTGATAATGTATATTGGTTTATGGATCTTAGAATGAATACAGAGTATATGCCTTGTTCAAAAATTTGCTCGACATGAAGTTCATTTACATGAAGTGCAAAATCAGGGACCGGAATTTTTAACGTCCGTGATTCGAAAACATGAAAGACCAAAGTTTTTGAACTCATATTACCACTTCTTCTTTGCTCACTATGGGCATATACCAAAGCTGCCTTACTAAAAGGCAATGCGCTTATGCATAAACTCCCTGTAGTTTTAATAACTTCAATAGCCTTGTTCGTGCCTTTCACTGCAATGGAGAAATAACCATCAGCAATCTTTCCTGTAAGGTCAACGGGAAAGATGTCAAAACTACCGGGGCCTGTAACTGATAAGAAAAATGAAGGTTTGGGCTTCAGATAGTACACAAATAGTTTTCGCAATCTCATAATATCCTTTATACGATACTGTAATTTCTTTTTTAATGCATAAGCAAGATTATCGGCAATTACGGCATAAAATGGCAATAAATTGCTTTGTGCGGAAGTTATTCTGTAGGAATAAATATTCCTGTCTTCAAGCAAGAATTTACCTATAAGGCACATCTTCAAAATGCCTGTTCTATCTCCTTTTTCATTGAGGATAGTTACTTCCGCATTTTCCGTAATTGGAATGTAATTGCCTAAATTAATTGCCCATACAATTTCAGGTTCTATGGATATAAGCACCTCGTATAAAATTTCTGTTGAATGCTCCCCTTCGGTATAGACTAATTTAAATTTTTTAGATTGGTCAGTATATTCAACCGCCAATAATTCCCTGGGCTTTATTATTTTGAAAGGCTTCTTATTTAACATCAGGGACTAATTTTTGACAATGTAATAGCATAAAGCCTGACCCGCTTATCGATTCTATTTTTGCACATGAGAAATCTTCAGACATAGCACTTCTTAACTTGTCAGGGGTATGCAAATAAGCCGTATGCTTATTCCCGGCATGCTGGGTGATTAAGACCGGATCGGCATTTTTTATATAAGCAGTCAGGAAGCTTTTTAAGTAATGTTTACAGACACCGGAGTATGTTGTGTCCAGAAGCGAAGCAATAATATGTCCACCGGGAATAATAACATCATTCAACTTTTGGAAAAGGAGTTTTATGTCATCAATACTGTTAATACCGGCAAAATTAGCCAATACTCCATCAAATTTTTGTGAGAATGAGTCCCCATTCCATTGCCTGAAATCTATGCGGGTATTATCTAAGAATTGTACTCTGGCAGGGTTAATTGTATACTTATACATTGCAATATCCCTCATTCCTTTTGCCGGTTCACAAAAACAAATGTCAAAATCGTTTTCAGTTAACCAACTTAAATCAGTGCCCGTACCTCCTCCAAAATCTAACACATATTTTCCTTTTACGGTTGCAATAAAATAGTCGGCCACTATTTTCCTTGTATTGTTATTATGAATATCCAAATTCATTTTGGTATCATATTCAGCCGCCACCGAATTGTAAAAAGAATCGGAATCAAACCCGGTTTCTATGCTAGGTGTGGTATTCTCATAGACCTTGAGAAATTCTCTTACCATATCATCATTGGTAAGCAAAACAACGGGTTCATACGTAAGTTC
>DATHNK010000020.1:0-3391 GCA_035486075.1 Bacteroidia bacterium | reverse complement strand
ATCCCGCATTGCTTATCTGAGGTTGCAAAGCAGGATTACCTACATAATATGAATAGAGGTTATTAAAATATACAAAAGGATTCAGATCCGAATAATCGGGCCTCCAAATCCTTCGCCGGTAAGAAAGCTTCAGTGTATTATTCGTATCGAGCTTGTAGGTAATTAAGGCATTCGGGAAAAGGCTGAAATAATTATGTGTAAAGGTTGTATCATGCACTAATTGCACGCCTTTATCCTGCGTTTCTTCTCCCCTTAATCCTACTTTAAAATAGAACCGCCTGCCTAACTTTCGAGCATAACTTACATACCCCGCATAGATATATTCCGTGTAAATAAAATCATTTGTAAACGTGGTATCCACTGCATCAGTCCCGTTAATTACATTCCAATATAAAGCATTGTTATTGCTCGATACATAACTTACTTTTAGTCCACTTTCAAAAGTCCCGTTCTTTCCCATGGGTTGCTCATAATCTGTTTTTGCCGCCCAGATATTTATAGTTCTTGGAAGAGAAAACAGCAATAATGTAGGGGAATGTAAACCAAGCCCCAGAGAGTCATAATAACTGGTAACATCCAGTTCACTGAAATTATTGGAATAGCTTGCATAGTCAATGTTAGCACTAAGGTCCTTTCCTGTAGAATCAATTTTATAGTCATAATTTACTCCGTATGATGTGTTTATCCTGGAGTAAGTTCGATTACCCTGCATACTCAAACTGGAATCGAGCTGCGAATTCTCTCCGTACATCTTATTGGGGAAATCTTTATAAACTGTCCCGCTGTTTTGGCTCATTTCAAAAACAAAACCTACAGTTTGTTTATTATCTGGCATATAATCTGCTTCAAACCTCCCGGTATTGCCGCGGAACTGCTGGCTCCGCTGGTTGGTATCTATAAATATACTCTGAATTTGATTATTCGAACTGAATTTGGTTGTCCCTCCGTAATAGCTGTAATAGTTCCCGAAATTATATCCGTAATTGGCAAAAATATTCCACTTTTTTGCACCGTAATTTAAACTGATTCCTTCATTACCCCTGCCATAAATGCCTTGCGAATAACCGGAAGTCAGTTCTGTATTCAATCCGGTGTTTTTGTTTTTCTTTCTTACAATATTTATGATGGTATTCCCCGATGCATCATACTTAGCGGAGGGGTTTGTAATTATTTCTATCTTTTCAATTTGGCTTGCATCAAGACTTTTAAGGTATTCCCCGGCATCGGTTGCCGACATATAAGAGGTTCTGCCGTCAATCATAATCAACACTCCCGATTGTCCGTTCACTGAAATATTGTCATTGTTATCCACTTTAACCCCGGGCAGTTTTTTCAATACTTCCAGGGCATTATTTCCAGCAGAAATAATACTGTTCTCAATATTATAGACAGTACGGTCCGATTTATATTCCATAAAGGGCTTCTGGGCTATGACATCCACATTCTTTAAGGTTTTTGAATCTGCATCAAGCGTAATATTACCGGCATCGTATTGCCTGGTATCTTTAGAAATTGCAAAAACAGCAGAATAATAAGTCTTATACCCAATATAAGTTGCCATAATCCGGAAACTTCCATTGTCTTTAGAGTCGATTGTAAATTTGCCCGATTCATCGGTTGATGTGGCAGTAACAACAGATGAATCGGAAGCATTCACTAGCCCTATGGGACAAAAGGGAAGAGGCTTGCCGGATGCATCAGATACTTTTCCTTTAATCTGGCTGAAAACAGATAATCCACAACCCAGGTTGAATATTAAAAATAAAAAAATCCGGAAAATTATTTTTCGCATTTTTTACATAAATAGCCCTACAAACTTAGCACAACCCAATAATCAAAAGCCTCTATAAATCATAAAAAATGTTATAATTAAAATTAATAGATGCTATGAAAATCCCCTAAATTCATTTTACATTCATAATCCCTGTATACCTTTATCCCGAATTAAGTACTAAAGAAAATGGCATCGGCACAAAAAAAAATACAACATCTGTTTCTGCGGGCGGGTTTTGGTGAAACACCAAGCCGTATCAATTCGTTAGTGAATGCCCCTGTTAATGCTCTTGTTGACGGCCTTTTCACAGCATCCCAGGAATACAAAGACATTGATTACCTCCCCTACCCTATAACTGAGAATGAAGAAAATAAAGGCGTAGGTGGTTTTAAACTGATCAAAATGTTCCTCAAATCATACGGGGATATGGAAGAACTGAACGGGGAATGGATCTTTAAAATGGCCTATACCCCTGCAGTATTAAGGGAAAAGATGACCTTCTTCTGGCATAACCATTTCTCCACTTCAACACCGTTGGCTTATTTGATGCAGGTGCAGAATAACACCTTACGGCAATATGCACTTGGCAAGTTTGGTGACCTGCTGCATGCTGTTGCCAAAGATCCTGCCATGATATTGTACCTGAACAACCAGCAAAACAAAAAAGCTCATCCCAACGAAAACTTTGCCCGTGAAGTAATGGAATTATTTACGCTTGGTGTAGGGCATTATACTGAAAAAGATATTAAAGAAGGAGCCCGTGCATTTACCGGTTGGGAAGTGAACAATAAAGGGGAATTCGTGTTCAATGAAAAAGTGCATGATTTTGATGAAAAGGAATTCCTGGGACAGAAAGGAAACTTTAGCGGAGATGATATTCTAAATATAATCCTGAGCAATAAACAGGTTGCGGTGTTTGTAGTTACCAAAATATACAGGGAGTTTGTAAACCCCAATGTGAATACAGACAGAGTGAATGAATTGGCCGAAGCCTTTTTCAAATCAGGCTACGATATCAGCGCACTTATGAAAGGTATCTTCAAGTCAGATTGGTTTTATGATGATGAAAATATAGGAGCTAAAGTAATTTCCCCTGTAGAGTTGCTTGTTCGTTATAAAAAACTGGTGAATGTTGATACTACCAATAAAAAAACACTTGTTGATCTGCAGAAAGCATTAGGGCAAGTCTTGTTTTTCCCGCCAAACGTTGGAGGATGGAAAGGCGGCAATACATGGATCGACAGCTCTTCCCTCCTATTGCGGTTGAGTATTCCATTGTACGTAATAAGAGGTGAAGGGTTAATATTGAAAGCCAAACCACATCCGGAAGAAACTCCCGATGAAACGGTACCTGAAACTGACGGTGAAAGAGGCAAAATAACTTCAGACTGGAACGATTTGAATAGCGCCTTTAAAGATATTCCGGCAGAAAAACAAATGGATGTTATGCTGGAATATTTTATACAATGTGACACATCCAGAATCGACAGGAATCTTTTAAAAACAAGCTGGACAAATTCGGACAAGGATAATTTAACACTTAGTATTGCGGCAATAATGTCTTTGCCCGAATTTCAACTTATCTGATTATGGATAGAAGAGATTTCATACGGAACT
>DATHNK010000019.1:0-6987 GCA_035486075.1 Bacteroidia bacterium | reverse complement strand
CATTGGAGTTGACCATGCCCTGTTTTTTGCATTTTTTGCCGCTATGCTAACTGTTATTCCTTATATCGGAATATTTATTGGGGCTTCCCTTCCGGTGATGTATGTCCTTCTTACTAGAGATTCCATGTGGCCCGCAGCAGGTGTTTTAGGAATATTTCTCACAGTTCAGTTTCTCGAGTCGAATTTTATTACTCCTAAAGTGGTTGGCTCCAGAGTAAGTGTTAATCCGTTTGTAGCTATTGTTGCTTTGTTGATCGGGGGCGAGATGTGGGGAATACCTGGTATGTTGTTGAGCATACCACTCACGGCAGTTCTAAAATTGCTTTTAGACACAAGGCCAAAAACGAAAGCTATAGGATATTTTTTAGGCAGTGAACTTACCGATACCAAAAACGACCCATTTAAGTTTTTTGGAAAAAAGAAAGCAGAGCCACCGCCTCCACCGAAAAAGAAATAAGTTTATGTCAGCCTATAAATATGAAGATGGACTTATAACAGAGCGGCTTTATACCCGCTTTTTAGTTCCGGATGATATTCAACCATGGACAAGTTTCTTCGAGGATAAAGACGCAATTCAATATTTCCCATGGATTGCAAATGATACTTCGGAAGAACGCTCCAAACAATGGATTGAAAGACAACTTGTACGCTATAAAGAAAACCGCTATGGCCTGCAGGCCTTGATAAATAAGGAAACAAAAGAATTTGTCGGGCAGTGCGGATTGATAACACAGGACGTGAATGGCACTCGTGAATTGGAAGTAGGTTATCACATCTTCAAAAAATATTGGGGACAAGGATACGCACCCGAAGCGGCTAAAGCATTTTTCGAGTACGGATTTAAACATAAACAAGCTCCTTCCATTATTTCAATCATCCATATTGATAATACAAAGTCACAACGCGTGGCTGAAAAAAATGGATTGATACGAGAAAACCAAATCAGGTGGTTGGATATGGATGTGTTTGTTTATAGGATGAATAAACCACCAACCATTTAGAAGTTATTATTGTCCTCAGGATGACAAGGCATGGCCTTTTAGATTGTCATTCTAAACGAAGTGAAGAACCCCGAAGGGCTCGTGAAATCACATAAAAAGATACAAATGAACATTTTGAACAATCTCCATCACTCTGAATTTTTTGTTAGTTTTGTTCTTATAAGATAAAAACTCCCATGCCCGAATTTAAAGGAACAATAAGAAGCAAGCTACCCAAAGTCGGCACAACGATATTTACGGTAATGTCGGCGCTTGCGAATGAATATAAAGCCATAAATTTATCACAAGGGTTCCCTAATTTTGAGTGCTCTCCTGAATTGGTAAGCCTCATTAATGAATATATGAAAAAGGGCTATAACCAATATGCCCCCATGCAAGGTATAATGCCATTGCGGGAAACCATTGCCGAAAAAATGCAGGAACTATATGGCGCAAAGTATAGTCCCGATAAAGAAATAAATATTACTGCCGGAGGAACGGAGGCAATTTATGCTGCCATTACCGCTGTTATACAAGAAGGTGACGAAGTAATAGTGGTTGAGCCTGCCTATGATTGCTATGTTCCGGCCATTGAACTTTCAGGTGGCATTCCGGTTTATGTTCAACTTAAAGCTCCGAATTATACCATTGACTGGGAGGACCTGAAAAAGAAAGTATCGCACCGCACACGCATGATCATGATCAACACTCCGCACAACCCAACGGGAGCTGTGATGACGGAAGCAGATATGAAAGAATTGGAGAATATCACCAAAGACAGCAATATTATTATTCTAAGCGATGAAGTGTATGAGCACATTATTTTCGATGGGCTGAAACACCAAAGTGTATGCCGTTTTCCGGGACTTGCTGAACGGAGTTTTGTTGTATTTTCATTTGGTAAAACCTATCACGCAACGGGCTGGAAGATGGGTTACGTACTTGCACCTGAAAAATTGATGACCGAGTTTAGAAGAGTACACCAGTTCATTGTTTTCACAGTGAATACTCCTTTTCAATATGCATTGGCCGATTATATGAAAAATAAAAGCGAATATCTGGAACTTAGTAATTTCTATCAGAAAAAACGTGACTACTTTATAAATCTTATTAAAGGTTCAAAATTCAATTATATACCGGCTTCGGGATCTTATTTTCAATTGCTTGATTACAGTAAAATAACGAATGCAAAAGACACCGATTATGCCATCCGACTCACCAAAGAAGTAGGTGTGGCAAGTGTGCCGACATCCGTATTTTATCATGAACAAATTGATAATAAATTTTTACGCTTTTGTTTTGCAAAGACAGATGAAACACTTGAAAAAGCTGCTGAAAAACTACACAATGTGAAATGACAAAAGACTTAAAAGTAACCTTAGTCCAAACTGCACTTGTTTGGGAAGATATTGATGCCAATCTTTCCGCATTTTCTGAAAAACTTGATATTATTGGAGAGTCGGCCACCGACTTAATTGTGTTACCGGAAATGTTCAATACAGGCTTTACCATGAATGCAGGCGTCATTGCAGAGCCCATGAATGGCAAAACAATGGAATGGATGGCGAACCTTGCTTCACAAAAAAAATGTGTGGTAACAGGAAGCATAGTTATAAATGAGGCAGGCAACTATTACAACCGCCTAATCTGGATGAGGCCAAACGGAATATATGAATATTATAATAAACGCCACACATTCCGGATGGCAGAGGAAAATAAAACATATGCGAGCGGAGATAAGAAACTGATAGTAGAAATTGATGGATGGAGAATTTGTCCGCTCGTTTGCTACGATCTCAGATTCCCCGTATGGAGCAGGAATACACCCCAAACCCCTGAAGGGGCTTTGAGTAGGATGAATTATGATTTATTACTGTATGTTGCCAACTGGCCTGATAGAAGAATTCATGCATGGAAGTCTTTACTTATAGCCCGCGCTATAGAAAATCAAGCCTATGTAGTTGGTGTTAATCGGGTTGGAAAAGATGGAAAGGATATTGATTATTCCGGATATTCGGTTGCCTTAACTCCGAAAGGAGAACCCCTTAGCAGTTTTGAACCTAACAAAGAAAGTATAGAAACCGTTAATCTTCCCTATAAAGATTTGCAGAGCTACCGGGAAGAATTTCCGGTCGGGCTTGATGCAGATAAATTCGTACTTTAATAGGTTAATAGTACATAATAACTCTGAATTATGAATGAAATTATAGTTCATATTTCGTAGTTCATAGTTAATACCTTATATTTGTAGAAAATTTGCAACATGAAGTTAAGTGAAATCATAGCAGTATCAGGAATGGCTGGTTTATATAAAACTATCGCCCAGGCCAAAGGCAGTGTAATTGTAGAATCATTGGACGATAAAAAAAGAATGCCTGTGTATGCTTCACAACGGGTACATACGCTGGAAGCTATAAGCGTTTTTTGTACTGATAAAGACATTCCGCTTGCGGAAGTATTTACAAAAATAGCTGAAAAGGAAAAGAAAGGCCCTGCATTGGATCACAAATCCTCTGAAACTGATATGCTAAAATACTTTGGTGAAGTACTCCCTGACTTCGATAAAGAAAGAGTTCACACTTCCGATATCCGTAAAATGCTGATGTGGTATAACATTCTTCAAAAGAATAACATGTTGGATTTTGAAGAAGAAACCCCTGTTGCCGAAGGCGAGGAAGGGAAAGCAGATTTACCGGTATCTGAAAATGCACCTGTAAAAAAAGCTGCACCTAAACACCAACAAAAGCAAGCCGCCCCAAAACCTCAGAAGGCCGCAGGTGGCATGAAGCAGACGGTGCGCAAGACAGGTGTTGCATAAACAACATTTCTATGAAAAAATATTTCTTGTGTACCCTGATAGCCCTGATTGGCTTTGGGTTTATGACTTATGCGCAAACGGATTTGAAAATTGTTTTTTTACGTCATGGAGAAAAACCGGAAAAAGGCAACAATCTTACTTGTAAAGGACTTAACCGCTCCCTTATGCTTCCTGCTTTACTCAGTAAGAAATTCGGGGTGCCAGATTTTGTTTACGTGCCTGCTTTAACATTGGGCGAGAAAACAAAGCATGCCCGCATGTTTGAAACGGTTACTCCACTGGCTGTAAAATACAACCTGAATATTGACAGTAAATTTGAAGAGATGGATTCTACAGGCATTGCCACTGATATCAAGCAACGGAAAGGCACTGTGTTGGTGGTATGGGAACACAAAGCACTCATCAGCATTATACATGCATTGGGAATTCAATATACTACTCCCTGGAGCGGTGATGATTACGACACTATCATAATTATTACATATAAAGATGGTAAACCTACCCTCACTCTGGATTCAGAAGGTTTGAAACCTTCGGATGATTGTCCGAATTAATTCTTGTTTACTTCACAAACTCCAAAACCGAATCCGTAATAAACTTCAATGTTTCCTCATCCAGTTCTGTGTGAATTGGAAGAGAAATTACCGAAGCGCATAACATTTCCGTCACCGGGAAATCACCTTCTTTATAGCGCGGGTCGCGGTAGGCTTTTTGCAAATGTAATGGCACAGGATAATATATCATAGCAGGTATTCCTTTGGCAGCAAGATGCTCGCGGAGTTTTGCCCTGTCAATCGCGCCAGAGGCGGACTTATCAGCGTTATTTAATACTAAGGTATATTGATGGAAAACATGGGTGGAGTGCTTGCTTCTTTCCGGGGTTTTAATCTTGGGATGATTGTGAAAAGCCTTATCATAAAAGGCTGCAGCTTTTTGGCGGGCTGTACAATACTCATCCAAATGGCGAAGTTTAATTCTTAGTATAGCTGCCTGTATGCTATCTAACCGTGAGTTCACTCCAATATCATCATGATAATACTGCACCGTTGAACCATGGTTGGCAATGGAGCGGGCTTTTTTTGCCAGTTCATCGTCATTAGTGAATAATGCGCCCCCATCTCCATACCCACCTAAATTTTTAGACGGGAAAAAAGATGTTGTCCCAAAATGCCCAATAGTTCCACCTTTTACAACAGTTCCATTCGAATAAGTATAATCTGCACCAATAGCCTGTGCATTGTCTTCAATCACATAAAGGTTATGCTTTTTTGCCAACGCCATCAATTCTTCCATTTCGGCACATTGTCCGAATAAATGCACGGGTACAATAGCTTTTGTTTTCGGAGTTATCGCTTTTTCTATAGCTTGAATATTTAATGTATAGGTGCCTGGGTAAACATCCACCAAAACAGGTGTAAGGCCTAATAAACCTATCACTTCAGCGGTAGCTACAAAGGTAAAATTGGCAGTAATAACTTCATCGCCATGCTTCAAACCCAAGGCCATCATTGCAATTTGCAAGGCATCTGTACCATTGGCACAAGGAATGACATGCTTGCTGCCCAAATATTTTTCCAAGTCAGCCTGGAATGATTTAACCTCAGGACCATTTATAAACGCGGCTGAATGAAGAACGCCAGCGATAGCTTTGTCAATTTCCGTTTTTATCTTTTCATATTGACCTTGCAGGTCAACCATTTGAATTTTCTTTGTGGCGGTTGTCATAGTTTATCCCTTTGCCGCGAAGATAGGTAATTTAGCCCTTATCTATGGTTAGATAGTTAACTGTTGGTTATCAAAAATTTCGTTATTTTGCACTATTAAAAAAACCATTATGGAAAACGTAAACATTGGTCTTTATATATTTATTGCTGTAATACTATTTATCGTATTTGCAAGTTTTGTAACAGTTCAGCAGGGATACATAGCAGTTATAACTGTTTTCGGAAAGTACAAACGTATTCTCCGGCCAGGCTTAAATATGAAAATTCCAATTATTGAATCTATCTACAGGCGTATATCTATTCAGAACCGCTCGGTAGAACTGGAATTTCAGGCCATTACACAAGATCAGGCCAATGTAAATTTTAAAGCTATGCTTTTGTTTGCTGTAATGGATCAGGCTGAAGAAACACTGAAAAATGTCGCTTTCAAATTCATTGACGATAAAAACCTTATGCAAGCTTTGATCCGTACTATTGAAGGGGCCATGCGAAGTTATGTGGCCAATTTGAAACAATCGGAAATATTGGCGTTAAGAAGTGAAATAGTGGTGCATGTTAAAGAACAGCTGGACCCGACGCTTGCATCATGGGGTTACCACCTGATTGATATGCAGCTTAACGATATTACTTTTGATGAGGTTATTATTAAATCAATGGCAAAAGTGGTAGCCTCCAACAACCTGAAAGCCGCTGCTGAAAATGAAGGGCAGGCTTTACTTATCACAAAAACAAAAGCAGCGGAAGCAGAAGGTAATGCTATTAAAATTGCCGCAGAAGCAGAACGTCAGGCCGCACAATTGCGCGGACAGGGCGTGGCATTATTCCGCCAGGAAGTTGCCCGGGGTATATTAGAAGCCGCCAAACAAATGGAGACTATTAATGCCGATATGTCAGTAATCATGTTCTCTATGTGGACAGAATCCATAAAAAACTTTGCGGAAGTAGGCAGAGGAAATGTAATATTTCTGGATGGCTCGCCCGACAATATGCAAAAAACGATTAAGCAGTTTATGGCTATGAGTAATAGAGGGCTTTTTGAGGATCTTTCCAAAACACCGTCAGATAAAACTCCGGGAATAAACTCATAGACGCTAATGCTTAAACGAGCCAGGTTATTTCTTTTCGTTGCTTTACTTTTCCTCACCCTGAAAGGAACTGCACAGCATAAAGATACAGCGGCTTCAGGATTTATTTTTGGACTATCATACGCCGGCCAATTGCCGGGAGGTAATCTTGCCCAGGTTTTTGGCTTTAATTCAAATGTTCAATTGGGAGTGGAATATAAAACCCAATCAAACTGGATTTACGGAGGGTCTTTCAGTTACCTTTTCGGGAACGTTTTACGGGCAACGGGTATACTTGACAGTATTGCCACAACCAACGGAAATCTTATTGCAAATGATGGCAATTATCCCGGTGTCTCCTATTTCGAAAGAGGCTTTGATATTCAGCTTACAGTTGGAAA
>DATHNK010000018.1:0-3196 GCA_035486075.1 Bacteroidia bacterium | reverse complement strand
ACTGTATTGCTTTCAATGCTAATTTATATCGCCATGTTTATATGGGGAATAATGCTTGCATTGAAGAAAGACGTTCTCTCCTTCGCGGTGTTTTTCTACCTGTTCAATATATTTATGATATCGAATTTTGTGCTGGATATTGGCGCTACTATGGGCGAGCGTCTGGTGTTCCATTCCTCTTTGGGCTTGATAATTATTTTAACATACTATCTATTTAAGTTGATTACAAAACAACAGTTGGCCGCAAAAAGGAATATTGTAATTGGAGCCTTGTCTGTTATTGGAGTGGCGGCTTTGGGTGAAACTATTGTCCGGAACGCACAATGGAAAGACGATACCACTTTATTCATTCATGATGCCGGAGTAGTGCCCAGGAGTTGCCTGGCAAATAATAATGCAAGTTGGGGTTATCTGTCACTTTCCGAAAGAAAGGAAAATACGATTGACCAGGCGAAAGCCTTATTAGATTCAGCACATAAGTATTCGTTGAGAGCTTTGCATTATAACCCAAAATACGAAGCTGCATTTCTAAATTTAGGTGGGGTTTTCCTTCATCAAAACTTGCTCGATAGTGCTAGATATTGCTGGGATATGGTTGCGAAACTCCACCCTAATCATCCGTCCCTTAAATCTAAATACGCCCTGCTTTCCCAATTTTATTTTAATGATGGAATGGATTTAGGAAAAAGCGGAAAGCCGCATGAAGGCATAGCGTTGATGAAGAAAGCGCTGTTGTACGATTCGGCCAATTCCAATATATGGTATAACATAGGCGGTGCGTATTTCACCATTCAACGTTACGATTCGGCAAAATATGCCTGGTTAAAAGCTTTGCAATATAAACCTGACAATGTGGATGCTCAGCATGGATTGCAGGCATTGCCCCAGGGTAATTAGCAATAATGTAAGAATGGTATATTTGAAGAATTAATGGCAAAAAAAAACATCAAACAAGGAACCCCGGCACCGGCTCAAGTACAGCCGATGTTTGATTTTCCTTTACGTACAAAGTATATCATCCTTGCTGTAATAGGCTTGATCTTTTACGGCAATACTTTATTCAATGAGTATGCGCTGGATGATAACGGGGTAATTCTTGGAAATGCTTATGTAAAGCAGGGGGTAGGTGGTATATTCAAAATAATGACCACCGATGCATACGACAGTTATCTTTCACAGTTACATGCCAGCCAGGGTTTCACGGGTGGCAGGTATCGTCCTCTTTCTATTGTAGTTTTTGCCATAGAACAAAGTCTCTTCGGCGATTCAGCTTTTGTTAGGCACCTGGTAAATATTCTATTTTTCATAGGAACCATTTTTGGGATATTCTATTTTCTTTCCAATTACCTGCTCAAAAAAATTCCCCGCGGGGAGGATTGTGCCTTATTGGCAGCAGCGCTCTTTGCCATACATCCTTTGCATACAGAAGTAGTGGCCAATATTAAGAGTTTTGATGAAATACTTTCCTTGTTTTTTATAATGCTCACGTTCATTTTCAGTCTTAAGTTCCTCAATGAAAATGTCAAGAAGTATCAGTACTATGCCATGGGCTGTTTTTTCCTCGCGCTTCTATCCAAAGAATATGCTATTACCTTGGTTGTATTGTTACCTATGCTTTTCTATCTCTATCCTTCCGAGAACAAAAAAAGCGCTTTCTCTTCCGGTATTCCCTATTTTATTACCGCGTTTTTGTATATCGTGTTGCGTTTCGCATCGGTGGGCATTCCGCATTCCAATGAGGCTGTTAAGTATATAAATAACCAGTTACGAATGGACCCCTATTACCTCGCAACCCCCATTCAGAAATTTGCCACAGAATGGTATGCACTCGGAAAATATTTGTTCCAGCTTTTTGTGCCGTACCCGCTTGCCTGCGATTATTCCTATAATCAAATACCCTATCATAATTTCTCCAATATTACTGTATGGCTCTCAATCGTTGCATTTATTGGTCTTGCATATTGGGGCTATAAATTGTTGAAGAAAAAAGATGTGATGGCATTGCCCGTATTTTTCTTTTTGCTCACCCTAGTACCAATTTCCAACTTTTTTATCAACGTGGGTGCCGTCTACGGTGAGCGTTTTGATTATCATGCTTCACTTGGCTTTGTAATAATAATATCGTGGCTTGTTTTCCGACTAACGAGAAAGGTTCCGTTTGCTACCCGGAAAATGGCTATTACCGGAGTGCTTGGTATTGTAATGTTAGGCTGTGCATGGGAAACCATTGGACGAAATGAAGATTGGAAAAATGATAATATATTATTTATGCATGATGTAAGGGTTGTGCCAAATAGTGAATTCGCCGACTGCAATGCCTCTGTAGGGTATATCAACCAATCGACAGAAAAAGGAAATGAAAAACGCAAAGTGCAAATGCTGGATACCGCTGTAATGTATTGCCGCAGGGCTATTGATCTGGATAAGACGTTTCCCGACCCTTTTATTAATGCGGGTTTGGCGTACTACTATCTTTCCAATCTTGATTCAGCAAAATATTTTTGGGATATAGTTCAGAGCAGGCTTTATCCGAACCACCCTAAAGTGAAGTTCTATATGCCATTGCTGGCAAAATCATATTTGAATAAGGCAGGTGCGGAGGGCGCAAACAACCCTTTGATAGCTGTAAGGGAAATACGCAAAGGGCTTAGCGAGGATTCAACAAATGCTGAATTGTGGTATAACCTCGGGGTTGCTTATGCTAATTCGGGCCGGTTTGATTCAGCTAAATATTCCTGGACAAGAACGCTCGAACTGAAACCCGATACGGGTATTGCAAATAATGCCCGAGGTGCATTAAATTCTTTGCGTTCTGTTCCATCAGGTAAATAAATTCATTTAGTATTCAGATTTGTGGCTAAAAAGAAAATACCTGTTCAGGCAGCTTCGGTAAAAAAACCCGTGTTTCGTATTTTTAAATTTTCCTCGAAAATTAAATTTGCCATTCTGTGTATAGTAACACTTTGTTTTTACGCTAATACATTTACCAATGGATATGCCCTGGATGATGAAGCCGTTATTCAGCGTAACGACTATGTACAAAAAGGTTTCGCAGGGATAGGTAAAATTTTTTCTACCGATGCTTACGATTGTTATTACCGGCAAAACAGTTCCAACCAACATTTATCAGGAGGCAGGTACCGTCCGCTTTCCATTGCATTGTTTGCAATTGAACATCAATTGTGGGGAGAATCCC
>DATHNK010000017.1:0-3551 GCA_035486075.1 Bacteroidia bacterium | reverse complement strand
AAATGGTATCCTGGATGAAATTCAGACCTACAAGAACGGCATGAAAAACGGACCTGACTACAATGTGGATAATAATGGATATTACCATAGCGAAAAAAATTACACTAACGACACACTCGACGGGTTGGATATTGAGTACTCACCGGGTGGAAAAGTTACCGCTGAAAAGAACTTCCGCATGGGAGTTCTGAATGGCATATATATGATGTACAATAACTCCGGAATGGTGGGCGAAGAAGGCATGTATAAAATGGGTCAGAAAGACGGAGACTATAAATGGTATTATTCCGATGGAAAAATAGCTTCAAAGTATCACTATATAAACGGAATTCAGGATGGAGCTTTTGAAAGCTACTATGAAAACGGCAACCTGCTAAGCAAAGGCATGCATGTGAAAAACGTTTATGAAGGAGAATATGATGAATTTTTTGAAAGCGGTAAAGCTAAAAAAGTAGCACACTATAAGAACGGAAAGGAAGTAGGAGAATGGAAAGAATGGGCCGAAGATGGCCGCTTAAAAGTACAAGGCTCTTATGCCGATGGAAAGAAAGTAGGCAAATGGACTGAATATAATGATGATTTTACCCAACTAACCACAACCAAATATGCCGATGGCAAAGCGCAGGGCGCTCCCGAAGTGAAAAAGGTTACTCCTCCGCCAATACCTCCGGGTTCAGAAACAACCACCGATAAAAAAGACGATAGTAAGAAACCGGCTCCGCCTGTTACTCCTGCTACACCTAAGAAATAAGTTTGTTCAATTTGCGAATTGAATAATGACTTTGTCATGTTGAACGAAGTGAAACATCTCTGTTAATCTGAGATTGTTCACTTCGTTCAGAATGACAATCTCACTTTTTTGTGTTTCGGATTATACTAGTTTGTGTTTTACTAAGTATTCAGCAATTTGAACAGCATTAGTTGCTGCGCCTTTACGAAGGTTGTCTGCCACTATCCATATATTTAATGTTTTAGGCTGAGATTCATCCCTGCGGATGCGGCCCACAAAAACCTCATCACGGCCTTCCGCATCTAATGGCATGGGGTAAAAATTTTTGAAGGGCGCATCAATCACCATTAACCCCGGAGCCTGTGCAAGTATTTGTTTTGCTTCTGTAAGTTCAAATTCATTTTCAAATTCCACATTCACCGCCTCGGAATGCCCGCCTTTTACAGGTATCCTTACGCAGGTGGCAGTCACACTTATAGTATCATCGCCCATTATCTTCTTGGTTTCATTCACCATTTTCATTTCCTCTTTGGTGTAATCGTTTTCCAGGAACACATCAATATGTGGAATAACATTCATATCAATAGTATACGTGTATGCTTTTGCTCCTTCCCTGCCTGCCCTTTCATCCATCATTTGTGAAACACCTTTGTGCCCGGTACCTGATACAGATTGGTAAGTAGCCACTACTACCCGTTTTATTTTATATTTTTTATGTAATGGATAAAGAGCCACCACCATTTGTATAGTAGAACAATTCGGGTTGGCAATTATCTTATCCGCTTTAGTAAGCACCTCCGCATTCACTTCCGGAACGATAAGCTTTTTAGTCTTGTCCATTCTCCAGGCCGAGGAGTTATCAATAACTGTAGTACCCGCTTCAGCAAAGTGAGGTGCCCATTCCAGCGATACACTTCCTCCCGCAGAAAACAGGGCTATATCAGGTTTGGCTTTAACCGCATCCGCTAAAGAAATTACCTTGTGGTTCTTTCCTTTAAAGGTTACTTCCATACCAACTGACTTCTCTGATGCTACAGGTATAATTTCATCTACCGGAAAATTCCGTTCCTCCAATACTTTCAGCATGGTTTTACCGACAAGGCCTGTTGCTCCTACTACTGCTACTTTCATTATTATGTTTTAAATTCTTTGCAAAAATACGGTTTTAGCAGCATATAGTTTATGGAGCCTGTTAATGAAAGGATTATTTGTTACATTTGTTTTATGAGAAAATTACTTTGTATTTCACTGTTAGTTTTAAGTTTTTCATTTGCCGAAGGGCAAATGTGGCTGTGGGCTAAAGCCGCAACCAACTTAAATATCAATTCCACTTCCGACCCACTATCTGTTACTACAGACTCATCTGGTAATATTTATGAGACGGGTGATTTTTTGGGTTCAGTATTATTTGGAACTGACACAATAAATAGTGGCATACCTAACGGGACACCATATCTTGTAAAATATGGCAGATCGGGGTCTGTAATTTGGGCAAAAAGTGGTAAATTACTAACCAATATTAGCGAGGCATATTCTTTTTCTGTGGCGACTGATTTACCAGGAAACTCAATTATCACCGGTTGGTTTACTGGTTCAGTTACTTTTAGTTCAATTTCATTAACTAATACAGGAAGGTATCAAATATCTTTTATGATTGCAAAATATGATACAGGAGGAAACATTTTATGGGCTCAAAGTGCTAGAGTACCTAATATCACTAATCGCTCCATAGGTTATTCGGTGGCAACAGACGCTGAGGGAAATATATATTGTACCGGATCTTTTACTGGTGATACTCTAATTTTTGGAATCGATACCGTCTATGGGAGTTTCTTTCTAATAAAATACAACCCTTCTGGGAATTTAATTTGGGTGAAGGGAGCAAATGTACCTCGTTTAGCTACGGATGAGAATAGTGCTGCCACAATTGATAATTCAGGCGCCATCTATATTACGGGCAATTTTGGAGATACAGCTCATTTTGGTTCGTATATACTTAACAATCATTCAACCTCCAATATGTTTTTAGTTAAATACGATTCATCCGGAAATGTTATTTGGGCTAATTGTGCCGCTCCTTTTGGTAAAACAGGCTCTGCGACTGGTGCCGCTTTAACTACTGATAATTCAAACAATACTTATGTTACTGGTCAATTCAATGATACTGTTTCCTTTGGCCATTATACTTTCAATAAAAATAAAAAAGGGAATATCTTTATTGAAAAGTTTGAACCCAATGGGAACTTGATAAATATTATCACAACATCTTCTTCAGGAACTTCAGTTGATGAAAGTTATTCTATTGTTTCAAATAAATGGAATGGAATTTATTTATGTGGCAATTTTAGCGATACCATTCAATTTGGGACACTTAAATTAAAGGCCCCAGCCTCTTCATCCTCCTTTATCATTAAATTTGATACTTCTTTAACCGCCCTTTGCGGGACAGTAATTAATGACGATAATGATGATACACGTGACGGAAGCTATATTACTACCGACCCATTAGCCGATGATGTTTATCTAAGTGGCGATGGTTTTGGAACAAATGATTCCATTGTTTTTGGAACAACTACTTTAACAGGCACGTATGAATTTGCTTTTCTTGCTAAATGGCAACCATGCTACATTGCTACATCCATACCCCCAGTAATTGCAAAGGACAAAAACACAAACGTTTTCCCCAACCCCAACACCGGAATTTTCACCATTTCACTTGTAGGGGCACAAAATTTTGTGCCCACAATAGAAGTTTATAATGTAATGGGGCAAAAAGTCAATTTTGCGACCCTGAAACAAGTTCAGGGTGACTATGAAATCA
>DATHNK010000016.1:0-3607 GCA_035486075.1 Bacteroidia bacterium | reverse complement strand
GAGTTCTTCGTTATGAGTTGCTATTACAAAGGTTTGTGATAAGGTGTCTCTGAGGTGAAAGAACAGGTTATGAAGGTCTCTTGCATTGGCTGAGTCAAGGTTGCCGGAAGGTTCATCGGCGAATACAACCGATGGGCTATTGATAAGGGCTCTTGCCACTGCCACCCTTTGTTGTTCACCGCCTGATAATTCAGATGGTTTGTGCTCCAGCCTTTCCTTTAACCCAAGAAGGGTAAGCAGCTCCTCCGCCCTTTTGCGGACCTCATTGGTGGGAGTTTTAGCAATAAAACCGGGAATGCATACATTCTCAATGGCAGTAAACTCAGGCAACAGGTAATGGAACTGGAAAACAAATCCGATCTGCCTGTTGCGGAAACGGGATAGTTCGCGGTCACGCAGAGTATGTATCTGCGTATTGTTTATTTCCAGGCTGCCCTGGTCGGCACGGTCGAGGGTGCCTAGGATATGCAGCAGGGTAGTTTTACCCGCACCCGAAGTACCAACTATTGATACTACCTCGCCTTTTTTAACTTCCAGGTCAATTCCTTTAAGAACCTGTAACTTACCAAATGATTTTTGTATGCCTTTTGCGCTTATCACAGGACAAACGTAATCAAATTTTGAATTAAGGGTGCTTCTTCCGGTCAAGCTCCAACCTCCGTTTTGTTTTACATTGTTTTACACTTTTACGGGTTTTAAAGGGGTGTACAATAAAATACATATATCATTGTCTGTTAAACACTTACAATATATTTTGTTTTACACTCCACTTTCACAATGTAAAACAAAGAACACAATAATCTGATTTTCAAAACATTAAATTAATTTTACATACCGGAGACTGTAAAGCACATAAATTATTGGTAATCTGAATATTGCCGAATATTCTGTCTATTTGTTTTACACTGCCTAAAGCAAGGAATTATTATTTTTAATTAACCCAACCTATTTGAAAATTTTAACGTATTAGTAAATCATGAATAAAATAAATACCAAAGTTTCATTGCTTTTTGTTTGCCTCGTCATATTGTCAGGGCAATTGTTTTCACAAAATAGCTATAACAAACAGTATAGACTTTCTACCTCTCCAACAATAACTGCCATCCCCGATTCTGTATGTTCAGGAGATATGGTTTTGATATTTGTAAGTGGTATAAATGGTGCAACTTATAACTGGACCGGTGGTGCAACAACTGATAGTATTTATGTTTCTCCAACTGTAACACAAATTTACACGGTTGCCATCGTTCAAGGAGTAAATCATTACAGAGATAGTATAAAGATTTCAATAATACCACCCATTTCCGCTTCAATTAGCACCAGTCATGATAGTATTTGTCCCGGTCTATCGGTCGTTTTGACAGCTTCTGCTCATGGTGGACAGGCAACATATAAATGGAATACTGGTGCAACCACGTCATCCGTTACGGTTACCCCAACGGTAACCACAACTTACACAGCAACCGTTTACGGAATATGCGATAGCGTTAGGGTTACTTCAAGAGTTATTGTAATCCCATTAGACCATCCGGTACTTAGCGGTAAAGATTCTGTATGCAGAGGGGGCAGAGATACTTTAACTGCAGGTGGCGGAAGGTATTATCTATGGAATAATGGCAGTACACGTAATGTATACTACACAGGTAAAATTCAGGGGGACTCCACTTTCTATGTTACTGCTTTCAATTCCCTGGGATGTGCAGTTACCGATTCTTTTAAAGTGTCAGTCGATACAAACTGTTCAACGGGAATTACTGAAATAAATAATCCAAATGAATTTTTAATTTACCCGAATCCCAGCCATGGGGTTTTTACGATTCAGTCGTCGGAGAACCGTGGTCGGTGCTCAGTGGAAATATATAATGTGTTAGGTGAAAAAGCATTTGTGAAGACTCTTGGCTCCACCCAGGGAGACAACCTTATTGGTCTCGGAAATAAATCGCCGGGGCTTTATTTCTACCGAGTGATTAGTGAAGATGGCCATTTACTTGGTGAAGGAAAAATCCTTATTGAATAATTGAAGCTATTATATGAATCCTGAAGCTATTCTTTTATTTGGCCCCTATATTTTTCTGCCTTTATTACTCAGGCTTTGGTTCAGAAGTATGAAAAGAACCTACCGGAATATTCCCTATTTAATAACCGGGCTTCTATTATTTATTTATCCAATCGTTTTCGTTTGGGTGAAGGAACAATACCTTACTCCCGCTACCCAAACCAGGTGCGGCACTATGGATTTTGCCATACTGCTTAGCTGTATTTTGCTTTTCTTACCAGTATCAATGGGCTTGCAAGCGCTCTTTAACTATACCATTAAGGATAAGGCCTGAGACATTATTATTTTATTGCACCACCCATTTGCCATGGGCAATAGCAACTCCATTTTCTTCCAATGACCATATATAAGTGCCGGAGGCAGGGAAGTTAAAATTGAGTTGATAGGTTCCGTTACCGGGTATTTGCATTTCACCTGTTTTCTTTCCTTCTATGCTGAAAATTTCCAGTTTGCATGGCTGCAATCGGGTTTTCGAATTGATAACAATATTGGTTTCATTATGGAATGGATTCGGATAAGCTTCCACTTTAATATTCGAATTATCGGATACCGACATTACAGATAAAGGGATTTTACTGAAAGGCGTAGCGTTGAAAAAGGTATTCTCTCTTCCGGTTCGCATATCGCTCCAAAGGGCATATACGTTTGAATCGGTAACGGCACAGCCCAGGAAATCATCGCCTCTTTCAATTAAAACAGCCGGTGAAATGGCATCACTTATCAGGAAATTGGGAGTGTAGCTATCACCGCCATTGCGTGATGTGGTTCCATAGATTTGGAATGAAACGCTGTCGCCTTTGCCCGTGTTGCGCCTGTCTCTCCATATAGCTGCATAGGTTCCATTTGCGGCAAAACAACCACAGGTTAAATCGTGGCAGGTATCGTAGGCTCCCATTTGGTCGTCATTCAAGCGGACCGGGCCATTCCATGTTTTTCCGGCATCATGAGAATTGATAGAAACTACATCAGGTTCGCCAAAATGATTGGACGGAGCAACAATAACCAGGTTGGAAGTATCGGCAGGATTGGAAGAGATACTAATACCATCCTTAAGCAATGAATCTGCGGCAGGAACAACATCGGAAGATGTAAAACTGTATGCAACATTGGTGCTGAATGTGGCGCCTCCGTCGTATGATTTTACAATCACTAATCTTGCAAAAGGGCTATAGGCCGTGTAATAGGAAAAATACGCGCCATATAAAGTGCCATTTGCCGCAACAGTTATAAATGCTGTGGCATCCGTAACAAGCCCTGTGGGAATGCTATCATCCAACTGTTTTATGGGTGCCCATGTGGCCCCGCTGTCAACCGAGTATGTAAACCAGGGATGGTGTGGGAAAGGGGCAAAATAGGCGTTCTGTGTTGTAACATACACCCTGCCCGAATAAGGCCCGTTGCTTGCATCTGTTGCTATCCATGGGCGGTCGATAGGCAAGTTAGGCTGAGCTAAATACGATACGGCTTTCACAGGGGTGCTCCATGATATACCCCCATTAACCGAACGTGCCACCATAACATATCCCGAATCGGAGGAATGTACTCCCGAAA
>DATHNK010000015.1:0-5053 GCA_035486075.1 Bacteroidia bacterium | reverse complement strand
TGAAACTCCCGCTGAGACCACAATCTTTCCAGCAGATCCTTTTGTTTTGTAATTTTTCCGCCAGGGATCAGATTTTCCGGAGAAGGATATTTTTTATCAATATCAGCAAAGGCATCTTTCACAACCTGAATTTTGTGAGCCGGATCCCGCTCTGTAGCTTCTGCTTTTCCTTGAAGAACCTTGTTAACTGCATATTCCAATGCAAGTAAATGCTCTCCCAGTTCGGCAGGCGACCAGGAACCGGGGAATGGTTTGTGGGTAAACTTGGCAGGGCTAAAAGTTTTGAAATCGTGTAGTAAGGCTTTGGTATTCTCAGCAAGATCAGCGATCACTTTTTCATTCTTCATGGGTCTGAATCGTTTTATGTTCAACCGGGATTGGTTTCAAGCCCCGCATTATTGCATAAAGCTAGTGAATATAATGACAGCCTCCGTTGGTTTGGCAGTGAAGGGCTCACCTGGTTTGCTTACAGGGAAACTTTATTTACCGTATTCCAGTTTCTGGTGGTGGCAGGCATCCCGAACGTTTTTTCAATAAATAGGTTAGGGAAACCATAGGTTCCATTGGGGAGCGGCAAGCCAAGACAGCAGATGTCTCCATCGTGAATGCTCAGAATCTTTACATCCTTTTTGGGAGACAAGATGGGAGCCTTGATTTTTTGTAATGGGGTAGTGGGAAGAAAGCTTACATAAAGTTTAATATCGTCGCCCTCCTTTATTTTTTTGAACGGATCTTGTTCTATAAGCAGGCGAAGCTGATCGATGGTACGAATAACAACGGGAACGTCATAGCCCAGCTCAGACTTTAGTTTTTTTGTAATTTGTTGACTAAGCTTTTCCGTATTTGTTTCAGGAGAATTGAAAAGCACATTGCCGCTCTGAATGAAAGTTTTTACTTCTTTTAGTTTTAATGTAGACATGATTCGATTCAGCTCATCCATTTTGATCAGCTTTTGACCACTCACGTTAATACCCCTAAGAAATGTTACATAACGAATCATGGAACTAAAATATAAAAGAGCCGGTTAATTTGGAATGAGAAGTGAAATTAGTCGCCCATATTCTCCCACCTTGTGCGGGCTTTGTTTATGATCCCCAGTTGTTGCAGTGAAGCCTGAAATGAACATAGATGAATGGCTTTTACTTCATGATTGCACAAAGCACTGATTTTCATAATCATATGGTGCTAGTTATAAACAACCTTGTATGAATATTCTTCTTATTATTATTACCGAATAAAAGACAAATCCATTAATTTTGTCTACAAACCAAAACTTTTAACCAATGAGATTCAAGATACTTAACGTATGTGCTTTGTCGTGTTTCCTATTTATGGCCTCTACTACCATGAAAGCAGGAGACGATCCTAAATTCAATATTGGTGTATCTGTTGGTGCTGGAATGCCAATGGGTGCTTTTGGCAAATCTGCCAATAATGCTGCGAATGATACTTCGCATACCAATGGCTGGGCAAAAACCGGTTTCCATTTTGATGTTAATGCATCTTACTATTTTACCAATAATATAGGCGGTATGCTTATGATTGGTGGAAATATGAATGGATTTAACACCTCCGCTTATATATCGGCTAATCCAGGAACCCCATCTACTTTTACCGCAGGTTCCTATTATGTTGGTTCTTATTTGTTAGGCCCTACATTGAGGATTCCACTCAGCGATAAATTCGGAATCACTGCACGTTTACTTTTCGGCCTTATGACCGTAAAGGACTCCAAACAAAGTGAAACATGGACAGGTGCTGGTGGTACTTCTTATACTACAAGCAGTGTATTTAATTCAGCTTCTACATTTGGTTATGATTTCGGAGCAGGAGTTAAATATGGTCTTACCGACAATTTAGGTCTCGCATTAAATGTAGACTATTTAGGTGGTAGTCCCAATTTTACCACTTACACACGTACTACAACGCCAAGTGGTTCCGGATTCCCTGATGGAACTTCCGGAGGACATAAAATTAATATGAGCACGAGCCTGGTAAATATCTCCATAGGTGTGGTGATAGGATTCTAATTCATCTTTCATCGTAAAAAAGGCCGGAAATAGTTCCGGCCTTTTTTATTCCAAATAATAGAAGTAATTAATTGTTAGCTCTTAATCTCTTCCGGTTCACTTTTCCGTTACCGGAATCGATAACCGTATTTTTACCGTATCGGAAGCGCCTTTTCCTGCGCCCTTCATCCCGTATGCTGAACAGGCCACTGTAAATGTGCCCGTAAAAATTTTGCCATGGAAAGAGAAGGGGATGGATATTTCTTTTTTAGTTCCGTGCATATCTAGTATTCCCCTTGTTATATAGGATGTGTCTTTTTTCTCTACAGTAGTGGAGCGGAACAGAATGTTTGGAAATTTCTTGGCATCCAGCATATCTTCACTCGTAGCGGTACTATTCATGGATGGGTTTCCGGTTTCCAGAGAATTTACATCCACTTGCGCATTAAAGAACGAGCCTTTCAGATCTTTTTCATCAAAGGCGATTTCGGCCTTTATGGTTTTGAATCGCCCGGAAATATCGGGACTGCTAAATGTAACAGAATACGTTTCACTCAGTTTCCATTGCTTAACCCCTATATAAACAAAGGCAAGCATTGCTGGAAGGAGGAAAAGGAGCATGGTTTTTTTCATGAGACTGTCAGAATAAATTAAATAATTATGGGCAGCATGCAATAGGTTAATTTAACCTGCATACTGCCCATTTAAGGTTGATTAGGGTGTTATTAGTTTTTACCGAATTCTCCGTGAGCATCCAGCATTACTTCATCACTCAGCATAGGAGCCGGAAATTTTGCACCGATACCAAAATCAGAACGCTTGATAGTTCCGGTGATGGCAATACCAGCCAGGTCTTTTTTAGACATAGGGTTAACGGTTTCTTTATGAACCAGTTTCAGCTCTACTTCTTTTGTAACACCATGCATGGTAAGATCACCTTTAACAGTGATGGTTTTATCATCCACTTTTTTCACAGATTTGCTTTTGAAAGTGATGGTTCCAAACTGTGTGGCATCAAAAAAGTCGGGGCTTTTTAAATGAGAATCACGTTTTTCAGCTCCGGTATTGATTGAGTTAACATCCGCTGTCATTTCAATGGTTGCATCGGAAAAATCGGCCTTGGAAGTAGATATTTTGCAATCATATGTATCAAAACTTCCCAAGATATCATTTACGCCTAAGTGATTAATGATAAAACCCATGCGGGAATGCATTCTGTCAACCGTCCAGGTTGCTGTATCAATAGGTTTAAATGCAAATAATACAAACGCAGAGGCAACAAGTAAGCTTAATTTTTTCATAGTTCAGGTGTTAATTTATGTTTGACTTTTGTATTTGGTTTAGGGATTCATTTCTCATCCGGTTATCATCATTTATGAAACCTCGGATGTTAATCCCGAATTAATTTAGATGCAAATGTATTACTCAAAAGCGATACTCCGTCATAACATAGGTTAAGAAATAATACATGGATATACTGGTATTAAGAAATAGTGAAAAACAACCCATTTAGGCTATTTGTTTTTGAGAATAAGCCTGCTTTTATGCGTTTCTGTGACAGAAAAGGACAATTTGACAAATAATTTCTTATATTCGTTTTATCCTTAAAAAACATGCCAATGAAAAATCTGTACATGATTCTTGCTGGTTTTGTAACAGGCATTAGCTGCCTGATTAATGTTACTGATACACAGGCCCAAAGTTTTCGTAAGGGAGGGATCCTGGGTTATAAGTGCCACCGAGGGGTGGACGAACTCTATGTATTATACCAGTTATTCGGCTTCTGATGTAACGGGAGAAACAGGTATTAGCAGACGTCCGGAGTTTTCCGGTACCTCAACGAGCGGAGGAGGAAGCATTCATATGGAAGGTTGCAGAGACCCCTTTGTTATTGAATATGGTATTAGTAATCGGTGGGGTATAGGATTGACATCCGGCGCGGATATTTTTAAGGTGGATCCCAATGCTTTTTATGGCTTCACCACTTCCAATAACCAGGTAAAAGTAGCTACCTCTGAATTTACAATTAACGGAAGCTATCATTTGTTTGTTACCAATCATGTGGATCTTTCTCTGATGGCATCTTTGGGAAGTGCAGGTGTTAGTATTAAGGGAACAGACCGAGATCAACCTTATCAATACCGTTCGGGTGGGGGTATGGCCAGATTATCCGGTGTTTGCCGCTATTATTTCCGAAAACGGTTTGGTATTATTGGAATGGCTAGTGCCTATACCAGTAACTCGTCTACCAAAGGGGTTAAGGATAATACAGTTGGTAATGGGGTTAGTACGGCTATCAATGGTTTTGCATTAGAATTCGGGTTGTGTTACCGGATCTGGAAGTAAGGCGAATTTTATATAGAACCAAAACCCTGATATCTGTGTCAGGGTTTTTTTATTTCTGTGAAAAGAGGAATGCATAAATTTGCAGCGAATGCTGAATATCAAACCCCGAAAACTTATTTTTTCTCTATTTATTGCGGCGGTGGCTTTTGCCTTGATTGATATGCGTTTGGCCCATGCTCATATAAACAGCAGTTTTAAGCTCTTTCGTAAGGATAATCAAAGCTCTATGGTATTTACCTTTGGAATTCTTTTCTGGGGGTTTTTGCTGGCTTTCCCTTTTAGTATGTTGCCTTTCAGCGGTTTATCTTTCAGAAAACGTTACTTCTTATGGGTGGCATCACTCATGCTGGCTATGGAACTGGCCTATCTTTTTGCCTTCTTTTTTCGTTTCTTGTTTCATTAAATACAAAAAGGCGAAAAATCTTACATACGACAGATTTATGCAAAAAAAGCAAAAAATCTAAAAGACCCTCCCCCTTACTTTGTTGTTGAAGATGTCTCTGCGAAGTTGAGGGGAAATTTATTCGGGCTTGTTGCAGGAGTGCAACGAGCTCTTTTTTTTGTTTCCATATGCTACCATCCCAATTCAACAATCCAGTATAATTGTTTGTTAGGAGTTGATCACCCATAACGTAAATGATTTGTCAAATTTATACCACTTCCCATCACCTCCCTGCCATTTCCATTCCGGAGTTTCG
>DATHNK010000014.1:0-6028 GCA_035486075.1 Bacteroidia bacterium | reverse complement strand
TCCTTTATTTCCCGAATACCAGATGTTTACTCCTCCAACAACAATTGTATCAGCATTAGTTGGGGACACAGCCAAAGAAAGTGTGTACCAACCTTGTCCGCTTGAATCATTTCCGCTGGGAGACCAGCCCAATACGTTAGGAGCTCCGCCTGCAAAACTGGATTGAGTAGTAAAAGTTTGTCCCCTGTTGACGGACATGTAAAGCCCATAGAACCTTGAATTAGCATTTTCATCGGCAAGAATATAAACCCTGTTTGAATCGGCTGGAGAAACCCCAATGGATAAGCGTGCAACATCGGAAGTTGGCAATCCCGCAACAATTTTTGTGAAAGTAAAACCTCCGTCCGTTGAGCGGTAAAATGAGCCATATTCGCTGGATGCATAAACTACGTTGGAATGATAAGGTTCAAATTCAATACTGCGTATATCATCATTCAGCACATTGGTCCACGTAACGCCGGAATCCCTGGTGCGATAAAGGCCAATATTCATAGCAGCAAAAACTACATTCGTGCTGTCCGGATTAATTAGAAGCTGATTTCCTTCATAGCTGTAATAACCACTGGTTGCCAATTGAAAGTTTAAACCGGTAGTATTCCATGTTTTTCCGGTATCGGTAGATTTAAGAATTCCCGATGTAAATGCATCATATCCATCGCCATCACCTGTTGCTAGGTACATTATGGAAGGGTTCACCGGGTCAATGGCAACATCGCTTGTTGAAATTTCAACTAACTGGTCAGTATTTGTAGCCCATGATGTACCTCCATTCGTACTTTTCCAAAGCCCGCCGCCGGGTGCACAGGCGTAGAGTATAGTAGAGTTTCCGGGGTAAAAGCGTATTCGGTTGATCCGTCCGTCACCTCCTCCATTCACCAGAACTTTATCGGTACCGGCATAGGTCCAATCGGCGCTTTGGGATGGCCTTGTTTCATGCAAAGCATTCTTTCCTTCCTGCTTTTTATAAGTTATATAATCATTGGTTAGTTTGGCCATATTGTTCCGGTTGCCCGAGGGGTAAGTTCTGGGCACCATAATATTTTCCCAACGTTTAAATAGTTCATAGCCGGTTTCATGGTCTGGTATTACCCTGGTATATTTATCTGAACCATACCATTCATAAAACGCTTTTTGAACATCGTGTACATTGGCATTTTTATCATGCATCAGTTTCACCCATTCCTGGGCTCTTACCGGCCCGCTAATGGCTATTGATAAAAAACAAATGGCTGATAATAATCGTTTATTCATGGCAGGAAAATATTCACAAATCTAGGAAGAATTGACTAATCCTGTTATGTTTAGCCACATTTGCCTAATTTTGTCCGACTTTTAAAAGGAATGAGAACGTACTGTGTAAAATTTATTACCTTGGCTGCAATAGTTATTCTGTTCAGTTATTGCAAAAAGCCAACCCAATTTAAAGAAGTACAGGTTACTAATCTTTTTACGTTGCAGGTTCCTGCTTATATGAGTGCTTCGTCTGAAACGTATCCTTTTCCGGTGGAGCTTCAATATAACAGCGATTCCCTGCAAACATTCCTGATGGTGATGGATACGTTAAGAAAAGGAATGAATGAAAATACACTGAAATTATATTATGATTCCATAGTGAACCAGCCATTTATTGATTCGGCTAAAATTACATTGCCGCAATTAATAAAAGTGAATAATGATTCTGCTTATGCTTCCGAAATGACCGGGATAGAAAACGGAATAAAGGTTTTCTATGAAATGGAGGCCATTGCCACCAAAGAGCGTTATTTTATGATCATTACCTGGGGCAAACTGGATAAAAGAGAAGAATTGAAGCCGGACATGATGAAGATGCTGAGCTCATTTTGTGACATAAGTCATAAAAAAAAATGACATTTCTATGACAATGCGCCTCCCTGCTTAACGGATATTTGCAGTGTCAAATTAACCCATGAATCGATATTCGGTAATTGCATTTAACCATCACTCCACAGGGATCAAAAACCTGGATGAAGTTTTTGTTGATGAGAATGTTCTTGGTGAAAGACTTCAGATTATTAAAGGCCAGCTAAAGGCCCAGGGCCTGATGTACCTGGGAACTTGCAACCGGATGGAGTTCTTTATTTCTTCCCCAACTGCGGTTACTGCTAAAGATGTAACAGGGCTTCTTCATATTTTACATCCGGATTGGAAAGCTGAAAAGAATGAAAAGTTTTCAAAATCGGCATTGATCTTTAACGGGGAAGAGGCAGTAAAGCATGTGTTTGAAGTAGCTTCATCATTAGATTCCTTAGTGGTAGGGGAACGTGAAATAATTACGCAGATAAGAAATGCTTACGAATGGTCTCAACAGCAAGGATTGACGGATGATTTCATCCGCATAATGATGCGTAAAACAATTGAAACCGCTAAGAAAGTTTATACCGATACAAAAATTGCTGAAAAGCCTGTGTCTGTTATGTCGCTGGCCTGTCGAAAATTGCAGGAATGGCGGGTTAGCAGCAACTCAAGAGTAATTATGATTGGTGCCGGACAAACAGCAGATGTACTGGTAAAATATATGAGCAAGCACGGGTTTACAAAATTCACTGTATTTAACCGTACATTGAAACACGCAAAAGAACTTGCTTCAAAATATGGTGTGGAAGCCTTTTCTCTGAAAGACCTTGAAGCATATAACATGGGGTTTGATATACTTATTACCTGCGTTCAGAGCGCAAAGCCTATAGTTGATAAAGCTTTATTTGAAAAGCTGAGAATGGGCGATAAAGCAATTAAAACAATTGTTGATTTAGGGTTACCGTTTAACGTAGATAAGGAAGTACTGGTGCTTGATAATGTTCAATCGGTTACTACAGCCAGCATAGAAGCTATTGCAAAGGAGAACCTCGATGGACGTAAATCGGAAATGAGCGCTGCTAATGCTATTATTGATCTGGCGGTTGACGAATACTATAAGGACATACAGCGAAGGAAAATAGAAATAGCCATGCGTGAGGTTCCAAAGCAGGTGCATAAACTGAGGGAACAAGCAATTACCAGCGTTTTTTCAAAGGAAATAGAAGCCCTAAGCCCTGACTCGAAAGAAGTGCTGGAAAAGGTGGTTGATTATCTGGAAAAGAAATATATCAGCATTCCGATGCAACTTGCAAAGGAAATCTTGCTTAACCCTGAAATGTATAGCTGACAGCTATACCCCTTAATTTCATATTTTTGATGGATAATTTTCTTAAATGAGAAAGGCCATAATTAAAACCTATCGTACTAAAAAAGATTTTGGCAAAGAAGTGGCAAAGGATTTCCCGGACAGCCTGTTTAAAATAGCTTTTAAAATTACAAATAATGGAATGGCTATTTTGGATAAGTCATATCCGATCGAGGTGAACGACCAGTTTCTTGGTATTATTAAAAGGAGTAAGGAAGATACACTTGGCAAAGACCTTTTACGATACGTATTTAAAGACGATATTCCGCATGCCAAAGAAGAGATCAAAAGGAACCGCGAAGTTATTTATGAAGTGCGCTTTATCAGGGGCGACGGGTCATTGGCCTACCTGGAACTCCGGGGGCATCCGATTGTGTACAAAGGAAAGAAATGCCGTATGCTTATCATACGAGACATAACCGTTAAAAAGATAAATGAAAAACTGTTCCTGAATTATCTCAATGTGCTGGAGGCTTTCCCTGAGGCTATTTGCGTACACGATTCAAGGGGTGAGGTACTGTATACAAACCCTGCCATGAATAAGTTGCTTGCTGCAAAATCAAGTGAACAAGTGAAGGGCAAGCAGGTGATGGAATATGTGTCTCCTGAATTTCATCCGGTTTTAAAGGACAACAAGAAAAAGCTCAGGAGACTGGAATCAACCTCTACCAGGTTGATTGCCATTAGTACCTTCAAACGGAAAAATGTAAAGGTTGAATTATCGGCTCTGCCACTTAACTGGGGCGGAGAGCCCGTTGTGCTGGCTGTATGTCACGATATATCATTGGAAGAAAGAGTGCATAAAAGCGAAGTGGAAAGGCAGGTTATAGAAGCGGTTAATAAACGGCTAAAATGGGAGATATCTGTGCACCGGAAACTGGAAAACAAGCTGAAAGAAATGGTAGAAGAAAAGGAATGGCTGCTTAAAGAGGTAAACCACAGAGTGAAGAATAATTTGCAAATAATTACCAGTATTTTAAACCTTCAGATAAATCAGTTGCAGGACCGGAAACTGGTACCTGTGATGAAAGAATTTCAAAACAGGTTTTACGCTCTGTCATCCATCTATTCGAGTCTTTACCAATCAGAAAATAAAGAGGAGATTGACATTTCAGCCTACCTGAAGGATTTGACCAATAATTTATTTATTTCCTACTCCGATCCTCACAAAAGCATTTCTTTAACGTGTGAAACGGACAGGGTTTTCCTGGAATATAACCAGGCAATAACCTGTGGATTAATAGTGAATGAATTGGTTGCAAATTCCATTAAGTATGCTTTTCCGGTTAAGGGGAAAGGTACAATAAATGTGAGCTTGCGGGAAACAGGACAAAATATCAGGCTGGAAGTGGCAGATGACGGAATAGGTATAAAAGCCAAAGACAAAAAGCATGAAGGTGCACTGGGTCTTCAATTAGTGGAAAGTTTAGTGCATCAATTAAAGGATGGAAAGATTGAAAGGTTAAAAGTAAAAAAAGGGACAGCCTTTTTAATTACATTTACATCAGAATCCCCTGTAAAGAAAGAACAACAAAAAAACACAAAGGCATGAAAAGAACGTCGGTGCTAATTGTAGAGGATGAAATAATTATTGCAAAAGACCTTACCCTGACTTTAAATAAATTAGGTTATAACGTAATTGGTCATTGTATTACGGGTGAAGATGCTGCAAAAACAGCCGGAGAGAAACAGCCTGATATTATATTGATGGATATAATGCTGAAAGGTGATATGACTGGAATTAATGCGGCTAAAATAGTGAGGGATAAGTATAATATTCCGGTAATATTTATTACGGCTTATTCCGATGAGGATAGTATTTCCAGGGCTAATACTTCGGCCCCTTTTGGGTATATTGTTAAACCATTTAAAGCAAATGATCTGCGTGCAACCATTGAAACAGCGTTGAACAGATTTAACGAGGAACAGACATTGAAAAGGGAAAATGAAATGCTTTATAAACTTGCAAAATCAGATGACAAAAAGAGTATTTTATTTATAAAGTCAGATTCTAAGCTTATTAAATTAAAAACAAAGGATATACTTTATATTGAAGCTCTGAAAGACTATGTGAACATTTATACCGTGGATAATAAATTTGTTATACGTTCCACCATGAAGGGCATTCAGGATAAGTTGCCTGCAGATAAGTTTGCCCGGGTACACAGGTCTTTTATTGTCGCTGTGGATAAGGTTTCGACCATCGACCATGCCATAGTTGTGATGGAAAATAATGCAACTGTCCCCCTTGGAGGGCTCTATAAAGACGAGTTCCTGGAAAAGATCAATACGGTTTAACCAATTCGAAATCTATCTGCTTTCTTATTAAATCGGTTTTCTTAACTTTTACATTCACGGTCTGGCCTAATTGAAACTTCTTGCCGGTTTTTTTGCCGCGTAAGCAATAGGTGGTTTCATCGTAATAATAGTAATCATCTTCTAAGTCGCGTGCCCGAACAAAGCCTTCGCATTTGTTAAGCTTAAGTTCCACAAAGAATCCATATTCAGTTGTTCCTGAAATAGCGCCTTCGTGCACACCATCACGGTGCATTTCCATATACTGAACCTGTTTGAATTTAATCGAAGCCCTTTCTGCCTGCTCCGCTTTCCTTTCCATTTCAGAACAATATTTGCAACGGTCCTCTAATGTTGTCCGGTCAATATTTACTTGTTTATTTTGAATATGTTTGAACAGAAGGCGATGCACTAAAAGGTCAGGATAACGGCGGATAGGGGAGGTGAAATGCGTATAATAATGAAACCCCAATCCGTAGTGGCCAATATTTTTTGTAGTATAGAAGGCTTTTGCCATGGTCCGTATGGCAAGCAGGTTGATAATATTTTCGT
>DATHNK010000013.1:0-4477 GCA_035486075.1 Bacteroidia bacterium | reverse complement strand
AATCAAGAAACGGGGTATGGGTTTTACGGCCGTTATTTAAAGCCCCGATATATTCCTTCGACATGCTTTCCATAATGATGGTCACCACATTCATTTTCCGGAATTTCCCTGTAGAAGCCGCATGATTAGCGGAGTAGAGTTTTTTTACGGTGGGTGTCTCCGTAACGCCGTCATCACTGAGCACGGGCCTGTAATAGGTTGTAATAATGCTGTAAGGGCTGTTCATCACCAGGGGAATATCATGAGGAGATGCGTAATCAATGGTGTCGAGGGTGCTCATGGTATCCAGTTGCCAGCCGCCCCGGCAACCCAATACTATAAGGCCCATAAAAACAATATAAGATGCGACTGTAAACGAAGTTACCGGGTGCTTTTGTTCAATAAATGAATCCTTGATGCTCTTTCTGCCGACAAGTCCGTACATAATATAAGCCAGTACTATCAAAAGGATCCAGATGACCAGCATATACCAGTAATCTTTAATAACGGAAGGCATAACGGCAGCGGTATCATCGCCGCCACCCAGCCCGAGGAATTTGAAAATATCTCCCGTGGAACGTTTGTAAACAAATGGAAAAAAGACCGTGTCTCCTATCTGGAAAAAGAAGGCTATGCTATTCGTAAGCATATATACCATCTTCAGCACAAAGCGGCGGTAAAAACTTTGCTCATTTCCCCAGGGCATAAGGCTCATGGAGATAAATATCACATTCGTTATGAGGATTGCGGATATGTCGAACCGCAGTCCGGTAAACATATAATAGCAGAACTTGGAGAACGGCAACCCCGTAAAGTAGGTAGCATTATATATCCTGAAAATAATGCGGCAAAGCTCGTAAGGAATAAGCAGTACAACCAATCGTAATGCTAATAGCCTGACGTGGAAGGGAACATTCTTTATCTTCAAGGCGGAGGGGCTGAAATTGTTTATTATTTCATATCGCCTACTACTCTTGTGGCCTCAAATAATTCAGGGTCCTTGGTAAGTTTCTTCAACCACAGGTTCTCCGATTTAGCCTCATTCGTATCAGCGCGCATTTTATCTTTTTCTATACTGGTGGCGGAAAGGAATACTTTAAAATTACCTGCTATCAGGTTAGGGCTGTGGTCTCCTTTATTTGCAATTGGAGGATAATCTGTACTGTCAGATCTGGAACCTTTAACACCTTCCACGTGCAATATTTTTTCAAAAGGCAATGTCTTGCTGATGGCATCAAAACGCTTGTTGGCATCGGTACGCAATTTCTCCGCTTTCCTGAATGTTTCAAGGTTCAATGAATAAAGCGTGCTGTCGCGTTCCATTTTAAAGTTCTTGGCTTCATCCCTTATAAGGTTGAAGATAGAATCGTTTCCGGTGCGTTTAACACTTTCATCCGACAAGTACTTGACATCAGAAGGATGGATCCATTCCTTATATGAAGCAGGTGTTATCTTATCCCAGCTAAGCGGATAATCGGCATCTTTTTCCTTTTCGTAGAGGTACTGGTATGGGTCAGGCATCATTACATCCGGAATAACGCCGTCTTTCTGGGTGGTTCCTCCATTGATGCGGTAGAATTTGCTGATGGTTATTTTTACAGAACCCAATGGTTTCAGGCTATTGTAAGCCGGCGACAGCTTATCATCCAACGTGAAGATCTGTTGTACTGTTCCTTTGCCATAGGTTTGAGAACCCATGATAATTCCACGTTTGTAGTCTTGCATGGCTGCGGCAAATATTTCAGAAGCTGATGCACTGGCTCCATTCACCATCACCAGCAAAGGGCCTTTGTAGAAAACGGCTGTATCTGTGCTCGACATGGTCTTCGGGGTTTCCGAATTGCGGCTCTTTATTTGAACGATAGGTCCGCGAGGTACAAAAATTCCTGCCATTCTTACTACGTCTTGCAATGAGCCTCCACCATTATCGCGCAGGTCAATAATAATGCCTTTCACCTGGTCAGCTTCTAATTCTTTCACCAATTCTTTCACGTCGTCGGAACATCTTCTGCCACCGTTGCCGGAGAAATCGGTATAAAATTCAGGGAGGCGTATATAACCCATCTTCTGTCCGTTGTTATCAATAACGGCGGCATGCGCGTAAGTGTCTTCCAGGTGTATTACATCGCGGATAAGGGAAACTACTTTTGTTGTAGTGCCCGATTTCACAGTCAGTTTAACTTCCGTTCCTTTTTTGCCACGTATTAGTTGTACGGCTTTGTCCAGGCGCATACCTTCAATATCTACAGGCTCGGCATTGCCTTGTGCCACTTTCAGGAAAACATCGCCCTCTTTCAGTTCGCCGCTTTTCCACGCAGGGCTTCCGGGAATAACTTTTTCAATGGTTATATTGCCGCTCTTGTCCTGCAACTGGGCTCCGATACCTTCCAGTTGCCCGCTCATGGAAATTTCAAAATTCTTTCCTTCTTCCGGTGCGAAGTATTCAGTGTGCGGATCAAAACAATTGGAAATCACATCGAAAAATTCGGTCACTTTATCGGTATCACTCACCGCTTTAAAGTCTTTGAAATAATTTTCATATACCTTCAGCTCCTTACTCCTGGCTTCGGCTTCCATTTCAGCAAAGGTTTTTATTTTGAAGGCAGTATCCTTTTTATCTTTTTCCGATTCGTGCGCCATTACTGCCTTGGCCAATGCATCTCTCTTGCCCTGGTCGAAAGAATAGATAGAGGTTCTGTCAAATGTAGTTTCATCAAAGGTACTGTCTTTCTTTTTAATTCCTTTTTCCTGGGCGTTCATTATATCTACCAGTTTGCCTAGGGTTTCGTATTTAATGATCTTTCTCCAGCGTTCATGCAGTTCCTCCATATTTTTAGGGAACGGAGCCTTATCAGGATCGGTTTGAATAGTTTCGTTAACGGTATAGTCAAACGGTTTGGAAAGAATTTCTTTGGCGTAAACCGAATCCTCACCCAAACGTTTGTCGAAGATACCGTTTACAAGATCAAAAAATTCAAAAGTACCTTGCGATATAGCACTGTCCAGCTTATATTCATAAGGTTTGAATTTGTTGATATCCTCCTGGGTAAAATAAAGTTTATCGCGGTTCAGGCGTTTCAGGTAAAGGGTATATATCCGTTTTGAAAGGGAATCGTTCACAGGCACAGGCCTGAAGTGTTCGGCCTCAATACCGGAGACCATCAATTGCAGGATGGCCCTGCGTTTTTCTGATTGAGGAACTGGGTTACGTTGCGGCAGAACGGCGCACAACACTAAACCCGAAACCAGTAACAGTAAGAATATAAAAGCAATCCGCGTCTTTTTCATTTTTGTATATAATCGTTTAAGAGAATTCAAATATACTCCTTTTCGGGGAGCCTTGTATGGCGTTAATCTCATAAAATTTGTTAAAGAATGGAACGCGGATGACTCGGATCGCTTAAGATATTTTGTGATTTCTAATCCGGTTCATCATAAACAATCCGAGTCATCTGCGTTCCATTGTATTTATCCAATCACAATATTCACTATTTTGTTAGGTACCACAATAACCTTTTTAATGGTAGCATCTTTTATCCATTTTTTACCTTCTTCCGAAGCCAGCACTTGCTTCTCTATCTCTTCTTTAGTAAGGGTTAGGGGAAGTTCCAGCATAAAGCGGGTCTTGCCATTGAAAGAGACGGGATAGCTGAAAGTATTTTCAATTAAATACTTTTCTTCAAACTTCGGATAAGAAGCTTTCAACACAGACGTGGTATGGCCCAATTTACTCCAAAGCTCTTCGGTAATGTGTGGCGCAAAAGGGGAAAGGCATATAACCAATGGCTCCAGAATAGCCCTTTTCGCACATTTTAACTCCATCAATTCATTCAAACAGATCATAAAAGCGCTGACCGATGTATTAAAGGAAAGCCTTTCAATATCCTCGTCAATTTTTTTGATGGTTTTATGTAAAATTTTCAATTCCGCGGCGGTTGGGGTTGCCGTTGCATCCGTTGGTGTTGACGTTGGGGTCACCGTTGGGGTCGACCCATGTGTCGACCCGCTATCAATTGGGGTCGATCCGATGTTTGCAGGGTCGACACGCGGGTCGACCCCTACGATAAATTCGCCTTTATCGTTGAAAAACATTTTCCAAAATTTCCGCAGGAAATTATATACCCCGCTAATACCTTGTGTGCTCCAGGGTTTGCTCATTTCCAACGGGCCTAAAAACATTTCATACATACGCATGGTGTCGGTGCCATATTGGGCAATAACATCATCGGGAGTGACTACGTTCCACTTGGACTTTGACATTTTTTCGACTTCACGGGGACAAACATATGGTGAATCATCATCAGGGAAAAACTCAATGGCGATTTTCATATCCTTATAACTATCCAACGTAACTTTTTTGAATTTTTTCTGAACTCGGTATTTATATATTCTGGTCTCCACTTTTTAAAGCCTTCAATATCTAATTTACTCTCTTTAGTAAGAGTAATATCTACTCTTACGTAATTATCAATAATATTAAGGCTATCATCTGCAATGT
>DATHNK010000012.1:0-4151 GCA_035486075.1 Bacteroidia bacterium | reverse complement strand
TTGAAATAGCCTCATCAATAGGCGCCATGCCAATAATTTCCAGGGGTAGTTCTTTTATTTTACCGGCAAGTATGTTGGGGTTTGAAAATTCTTCTTTAGTAGTAATGTTTTTCAGCAATGCCAACTGGGCTTTTGACAGGTTCAGCACCTCGTTTAAATGATTGGTCATGGTGGAATTAGCAGGTTTGCTTTCCAGCATTTCCGTTACTTTGTCCAGGCTTAATGAGGGTTTCAGGTCGATGTAGCAAATCGCTTTTTGCTGCTCGTTCAGTTGTTGGCGTATCTGAGGGCTAAGTGCGTATATACCACTACCCTCCATACCGAATTCCGTTATCACAACTTCTCCTTCTTTCCGGATATTTAACGATTTTAAAGAAATATTTTTCAAAGGTAATCCGGCTGCGAGGCTGATGAGATTTTTTGGCCAATTGATTTGAAAGGCACAATTGGAAGGCTGGAACGGAACAATTTCAATACCTTTATTTTTGAAATAGTTGGTCCAGCTTCCATCGGAACCGGTGATCTTCCAGCTTGAGCCACCCAATGCAAAAACAGTTATATCAGTTTCCAAATCTTCGCCCTGCCAGTTATGATCGGTATGCAGTTTTACGTTTTTATCTTTAATAACTTTTAATATTGCATTAAGTACCTCAATTGGTTTAATGCCTTTTTGCGGAAATACCCGCTTGCTTGTTCCTGTGAATGTTGGTACGCCAATAGAGTTGAACCATGCCTGCAGATCGGTATTTGAAAAGGAACGGAGAAGCGGTTCAAAAAAGGAAGAGGGTGTATAACGTTTAATAAATTGTTCAATCGGTTCAGAATGTGTTAAGTTTAACCCGCCATCCCCGGCCACCAAAAACTTACGCCCCGGGGCTTTGTTCTTTTCATAAATATGGACTTCAAACTTATTTTCGTTAAGCCTTGCCACAAGCATTAATCCGGCAGGGCCGCTGCCAATAATGGCAATTTTAGTTTTTTTATCCGGTTCCAAAATCAGGTTTTACTTTTTGTGTGGCAAGTGAGAAGCAAATATACGCTTCGCACAGCACTAATATGGATGGGCTTTCTTTAAGGCGCTTCCTTTATTCAAAAAAAATGAGAATTTTGCCGCCCAAATTAAAAAAATGGTATTTAAGCAATTAAGGAAAGGTGTAATTATGGAGGAGGAGGAGTACAATAGCATTTATCCTGAAAATATAAGGCAATTGAGTGGCAAACACTGGACTCCGGTTTCTGTCGCTAAAATTGCGGCTGAATATCTTGCAGCCGGTTCCGGGACAAAGGTTCTGGATATTGGTTCGGGCGTGGGTAAGTTTTGTATGATCGGTTCTGCGCTTACAGAAGGCCATTTCACAGGGGTTGAATATCGCGAGGAGCTTTGCAATCTTTCAAATGAACTTGCAAGAAAATATGATTTAGCAAATATTGAGTTTATTCACTCTAATATAACTGGTATTGATTTTAAAGAATACCAGGCATTTTATTTTTTCAACTCCTTTATTGAGCATATGTCGGAGTCCGAAGTGATGGATAGTTCTGTGCCGGTAAGCCCGCAATTGTACGGCAAGTATAACCAGTATTTACGGATGCAGTTTGCAGGAATGCCCGTAGGAACAAGGCTGGCGACCTATTGGGGCAATTCGGAAGAAGTGCCCAGGGGATATGTGGTTCAGGCAACCGCTTTTGAAGGTGAATTGAAAATGTGGGAAAAATTATTCTGACCTCAGCGTGTGTTACGAAAATTAGCTTCACAATATCAGTATATTTGAATCTGAATTTTTAATCCGGATCAAATTGAAAGAGTACACGCGCAAAGAGTTTATTAAGCTGAGTACCGCCGCAGGTGCTGCTTTTCTGCTTGCGGCCTGTGGAATAGGCAACAACAAAAAGAAAGAGGAAAAGAAAATTCAGGCTGCGGATACTTCCCAAAAAAGTATTCCTCCTGTTTCTTCTACATCTCCATCTGCATCATCGCTGATGTTAATTGACAAGAATAATCCCTTATACGACGGCCTCCGCAAAGGATTTAATAAGCGAATTGATAAGTATCCGCAGGTGATTGCTTTGTGTTCATCTGCAAAGGATGTTGCGGAAGCCATTCGCTACGCAAACGGCAAAGGCCTTGCTATTGCGGTTAAAAGCGGAGGACATAGCATGGAAGGCTTTTCCTGCAATGATGGCGGCATGGTGATAAACCTTTCAAAATTGAGTACAGTTGAGGTACTGTCTGACAATAAAATTAAAGTCGGCCCCGGTTGTACATTAGCCGGATTATATGACACGATACTTCCGCAAGGCCGCTTATTACCTGCCGGGTCCTGTGCTACAGTTGGAATTGGCGGTTTAACGCTCGGAGGGGGCTATGGACTTTTCTCCCGCAAATATGGCCTTACCTGCGACCATTTAGCAGAAGCTACTATGGTAGATGGCAAAGGAAATATCATAGCGGCTAAAGATGACGCTGAATTAATGTGGGCGCTGAAAGGCGGTGGAGCCGGAAACTTCGGCGTTGTAACTGAAATGGTATTTAACACACACGAAGCACCCGCAACCATGTCGGCACATCATTTTAAAGCCCATAAGTTAGATGCTGCAAGGGCATCTTCCATATTACAAACGTGGATGGATGTTGCGCCACAATTGCCTGATTCCTGCTTTTCAGGATTTGTACTTAATGGCAGCACATTAAATATTCTTATTACAAATTATGAAGCGGAGAGCAGTGCTATGCAGAATCTGTTAAGCAAACTAGCGGCGGTTACAGATGAAACTCATGGCGGCAAACCGGGGGAACTGGCATCTATGCTTCGGAACTATTACGGGGTGGGGCATCCGGTTTATTTCAGGAATTCTTCTGCAGGATTATTTAAGGGATATAGTGATGTTTCCGCTTTTATCAGCCAGATCTTTGACAAGATAATAAGCACCCCCGGAATGATTTACCAGGTGAACACCTTAGGAGGTAAAATAAAGGATACTGAATTTGAGAAGCTATCTTCTTTCCCGCACAGGGCCTACGATTTTGTATCAGAATTACAAGCCTATTGGGAAAACCCTTCACAGGATAAAAAGTTGGCCGATGTAACTGCCGATATATTGAAACTTACTGAGCAGAGCGGGATAACACGGCAGTATGTCAACTATTGCAGCCTGGACTTCAACCATTGGGAAAGCGCCTACTATGGCGATAACTATAGCCGTTTACAGGCTATAAAACGAAAATATGATCCGGATAATAACATCCGGCATCCGCAAAGCGTGAAAGCCTGAGAATACTATTTTTTATCTCCGAAATATTCGCTGGTGTCGCTGAGTTTAATTTCAAATGGTTTTTTAACAATGCTGTCGCTTGTAAACGAGCCGCTCATCTTTTTTCCAATAAAATTCAAGGTACCTGCAATTTTACTTAACCTTCCGGTAGAATCGAATTCGACTTTTGAAAATTTTAAATCAATGCTGTCTTTTGCCAGGGCTGCCGTTAAACTGTCTAAATTATTTTTAGAGGTTTTTGAGGTAATAACATAGTCCAGGCTTTTCAGGGTAGATGTTTTTTCGGTTTTCGCCGGCTGGTTGCAAGCGGCGGTAATTAATAATACTAATGATGCGCTGCCTGCCAATAGTTTTTTCATGGGTGGAGAGTTTAAATGTTTTAGTTTCAGGAAAACAAAGGTAATATTTTCAGAATATTCAGTAAATGTTCCTGTAAAGTGGCATTTATACCCCGAAAAGGTTGAATTATGCTATAAATTTGAAAATTAAAGGGCCAATTCCATTTGCAAAATAGCTATTGGTCGATATGGTAAAGGCATCAAAATGAAAGAATAATGGCCGGGATTCAAAAAAAGTGCAAATTTATCTTGCAATTGTCATTAAGAATGCATATTTTTGTATCTTAATCAATTTATATTAATTTTTATGGTAAACATTTTTGTGTCTAATTTAAGTTTCAAGTTCAATGAAGATTCTTTGAATCAATTGTTTCAAGCTTACGGTACAGTCAATTCAAGTAAAATCATTACAGATAAGTTTACTGGCAAGTCCAGAGGATTTGGTTTTGTAGAAATGGCCAATGACGAAGAAGGTCACAAGGCTATTGAAGCGCTCAACGAAAGCGAACATGACGGCAGGAATATTTCGGTATCAGTTGC
>DATHNK010000011.1:0-2451 GCA_035486075.1 Bacteroidia bacterium | reverse complement strand
CACGTTTTCAACTTTTGCCTCCTCGGTTGTAAGAAGTTTTTGAGCATACTCCAGCCTTTTGCCAATATGGTAACGATGGGGGGTAATTCCAAAAAGTTCTTTAAATGTCCGCTTGAAGTGGTGAGGAGATAAAAAAGAAACAGAAGCCACCTCATCAATACTTATTCTTTTATTCGGATATGCGTCCATATAGTCTTTAGCGATCCATAAGCGGCGATAGAGTTCCACCCTGGTTGACCGTTTTGTACTTTTAAGTTTGTTAATTTCGTCGAAGAGGTTTTTATGTACAGACAATAATCTTGTTAGCATAGTGGTATAAATGGCATCCAGGTCTGTTTCTTTTTTCCAACCTATTTCTTCATCTATCAGTTTTCTTAGTTTTATAAAATTAGCTTGAATTACAGGGTCAATATCGTAGGTCTTTTCAAAGAAAGTTACCTGTTGTGTTGCAGGTTTAAAAGGATCATCCAATAAATTGTCCTCCGCTGTCACAATTGAATGGAACAGATTTTCTGCAAACATAGGTTTGAATGCAACGAGAATTACCTCTTGTTCCTCTTCCCCATTATTAAATGCAGTTCTGTAATGCTGCCCTCTGTTAATAACGGTATATGATTTGGGTGAAATAACATGATCGTTGCTGCCAATGCGGAAATATTGCTTCCCGCTGAGTGCATAACGTATCGAGAGCCTTGATACGTGTTCCGCGGTTTCCTCCAGTTTCTTTGATCTCAAAAACAGGGTGCCCGTTTCAAGTGCGGCCATTTGTTTTGGCTGATGAGAGCAATAAACATGTCCCAGCAGAATAGATTGAGCACTGTTGCAATAGGGACAAAGTTTATCTTGCGTATTATTACCCACCTTTTGCTTTTATATTCTCAAAAGTAGGTGTTCACCACCTGAACAGACAGTTAAAATTTGTTAAACATGTAAAGCCGGAAATTAAGTAGGGGCTGCATTTTTAAACCGGCAGCCGGAGTTAAATTTCAAGAATTGCTTTTCACACGTTGCTTCTCATCTTCCGCTCCGCCTTTACTTTTCAACGAAGATTGCGAGTTGCCACCGAAATGATAAGTAAATGAAATATTCACCACTCGTGTATCTCTTTTAACATTTACTATTTCACTAAATCCCGTAAAATAAGTAGTTCCATTTGTTACATTAGTCCAGAAAATGTCGGTTGCGCTTAACTTAATAGTTCCTTTGTTTTTAAGTACCTTTAATTGCAATCCTCCTCCTGTGCCCCATTGTGACGTAATTAACAAATATCCCAAATCATATCCCGATGAGTAGAATCCATGCCATTCCATGCTAAGGTCCTTATTCAGCGTAATATTGTTTTCACTGCTTGCGCTCCACAAAAACCGGGTTGTACTTAATGGCGAACCTGAAATATCGGCAACATAATGGCTTATATATGCTTCAGCACTGGTAGAAGTATTCCACCATTTGGTAACCTGTTTGGCTATGGTTCCATTTAAATCGCAGTTGTCGCTCGAACTTAAATTCTCATCTGTTTGTTCAACTATTCCCGGCCGGCCTGCATAGGGTTGTATCTCGGTTGAAATGGGGTATTGTGTGTGTGTGTATGTGAGGGTGAGAAAATAACTTTGTTTTATCCCATCTGAAAGCTGGGCAATATAAGAACTCTGCGGAATCAGGTATGGATTTCCGTTAAGATAAAAAGTCGGGTTGATATACAAACTGAACGGGTTTAATTGTTCATAGGTAGGCCTGTCAATTCTCCGGGTTACTGATAAACCCAATTGGTTGTTGGTAGACAGGGAATCATTAATGGATATATTAGGAAACAACTGAACAAAATTTCGTGAAAAGGTTTGTCCTGTTGTCACCTGGTCACCATTCGTAATAGTTTGCTCTGCCCTCACCCCCGCTTGAAGGCTTACTTTGCGAATATTAAAACTGTACATCAGATAGCCTGCGTTAATATTTTCGGAATAGACAAAGTGGTTTGTCTGGGTTGTATCAACAGGCGCTTCACTAGTAGTGCCATCATAGATATTTACACTATTATCCGTTTTTACATAACTGCTTTTTATTCCTGCGCCAAGTGATCCGTTACGTCCTAACTGTCCGTCATAATCTGCTTTAAATGAATAGATGTTGAGCATTCCCGGCAAGTCGCCATATAAATTTGAAGGATTGGAAAATAGTGTATTATCAATATTGTAAAAATTGGTGGTTATATTTTGATAAGCAAATGTGTTGTAGGTAGCATAATCCAGGTTCACCAGCAACTCTCTCCCGACCGAATCAAAATTATGTTTGAAGTTTATGTTACCGGCATAATTATACGTGGTTTGAGGGGAATAACTGCTGGTTAAATCATACGATTTTTCATTATTAAGGCTGTCATAATTGTTCGTTGTTGTTGATTCAGAAGGATTGAATTGTGTGGCAGATATATCAGCAAAGAAACCAATTGTTGTT
>DATHNK010000010.1:0-3161 GCA_035486075.1 Bacteroidia bacterium | reverse complement strand
AATGGAATAAATGAATTCTCTATCACCGAAAATGATCTGGAAGTGCGGGAAAAAGAGCACAAAACGCAAACCTCCACTGTATTGATGATTGACATTTCCCACTCCATGGTTCTTTATGGCGAGGATAGAATTACTCCCGCTAAAAATGTGGCTATGGCATTAGCGGAGCTAATAAAAAGGAAATATCCGAAAGACACCCTCGATATAATTGTATTTGGCGATGATGCATGGGAAATAAAAGTAAAAGACCTACCATATCTGCAAGTGGGGCCTTTCCACACCAATACTGTAGCGGGAATTGAGCTGGCAATGGATCTTCTGCACCGCAGGAAAAATGCCAATAAGCAAATATTCATGATTACCGATGGTAAGCCTACCTGCATCATTGAAAATGGAGAATATTACAAAAACAGTTTTGGCTTAGACAGAAAAATAATTAACAAATGCTTAACACTGGCGCAAAGTTGCAGGAGGTTGAGAATTCCCATCACCACCTTTATGGTAGCTAAAGACCCGTGGCTTCAGGAGTTTGTACATGATTTCACAGAAGCCAATAACGGTAAGGCTTTCTATACATCGTTGCAGGGGTTGGGAGAGTTCATTTTTGAAGATTTTGAACGCAATAAAAAAAGAAATATTAAATAATTAATCGAGGAATATGAAAACGTGCAAAACACTGGGGGAATTAAAGAAAGAAGGTTATAGATCAAAGTCCATTAAAGATGAGTTACGGGACAACCTGATTGAAAAAATTAAAAAGAAGGAGGATATTTTTAAAGGCATCATAGGTTTTGAAGATACCGTAATACCGGAATTGGAAAGAGCTATCCTCTCCCGCCACAACATTAATTTACTGGGATTGCGCGGCCAGGCAAAAACAAGGATAGCGCGGCAACTCACCGATCTGCTCGATGAATATATTCCGGTGGTAGAGGGCAGCGAATTGAATGACGACCCGCTGAATCCTATATCGACTTTCGCAAAAAACCTGATAGCTGAACAACAAGATAAAACCCCGATTTTCTGGTTGCACCGCTCGGAAAGGTATGTGGAGAAATTAGCCACACCGGATGTATCTATGGCCGATTTGATCGGTGATGTGGATCCTATTAAAGCTGCAAATTTGCGCCTGAGTTATGCCGATGAACGGGTATTGCATTATGGTATTATTCCCCGCAGCAACCGCTGCATATTTGTAATTAATGAACTACCCGATCTGCAGGCGCGCATACAGGTTGCGCTATTCAACATCCTGCAGGAGGGCGATATTCAGATACGTGGATTTAAGTTGCGCATACCGCTCGATATTCAATTTATTTTTACAGCTAACCCGGAAGATTACACCAACCGTGGAAGTATCGTTACTCCTTTGAAAGACCGTATAGGAAGCCAGATCTTGACGCACTATCCAAAGAATATCGGGTTATCTAAAAAAATTACCGCACAAGAGGCAAAATTAAGCCGGGACCAAAGGGAAAAAATTCATGTTGGCGAACTTGTTGCAACACTTATTGAACGCATTGCATTTGAAGCCCGCGATAGTGAATTTGTAGATTTAAAAAGCGGGGTTTCAGCAAGGCTCACTATTTCAGCCTATGAAAACCTTGTAAGCACTGCGGAACGCAGGATGCTGCTTAACGGCGATAAAAAAACCTTTGCACGTATCGTAGACCTTTCCGGGGTTATTCCATCAGTCAACGGAAAAATAGAATTGGTGTATGAAGGCGAGCAGGAAGGCGCTGCTATTGTTGCACAAAACCTGCTGGGCAAAGCCATCCGCAATGAATTTTTGACCATGTTTCCTGATCCGGGCAAATTAAAAAAGAAGAAACAGATAAGCCCCTTCCAGGCTATTGTCAGTTGGTTCAGTGACGGAAACACAGTTGATTGCCTGTTTTTAGATACCGATGAAAATTACATTGCTACTCTGAAAAGCATACCGGGACTGGCGGATCTCGTTGAATCGTTTGTTCCAGGATTAAATGAAACGGAAAAAATAGTGATGATGGAATTCGTTCTGTTTGCCTTGTCGGAGCATTCCCTGATTGGCAAAAGCAGTTTGGAAAGAAGCGTTCAGTTTAAAGACCTGTTAGGCTCCATGTTTTCCGAAAAAGACCTTTTCGCAGGGGAGGAAGGAAACGCTTAGAAAATTATATTTATCTGTTACATTTGTATCGTCATTTAATTTAAACTATTCACAATTAATATTTCATATATGCTTCGCAAACTCTCTATAATAGCAGGTTTTAGTCTTCTGGCAGCATGTCTTTTTTTGTTGCCGTCATTCACTATCAATCCGGAAAAGGGTGTGTTTATTGACCGCCAGCAGGAACAAAAAGCGTTTGTATTATTGAACAAAGTCCGCCAGGACCCCAACGCTTATTCAGAACGCTATGGTGTTTCCCTGCGTGGCATTTCTCCAAGGCCTAACCTTGTCTGGAACGATTCGCTCGCAGCCGTTGCCGAGCGTAAAGCGCTGAGTATGGCTTACAATGGCTATTTCGGGCATGTGGACCCCAAAGGTTATGGAATTAATTATTACGTAAACAGGGCCTACCCGATTTCTGATGACCTCATGAAAGACAAAAAACAAAGCACGTTGGAAGCCATACAGGGTGGAGCTCCATCGGGTGAAGGAGCCATAAAATATATTGTAACCAATTATAATAACGAAGACCCTACAGGCAGGCAACTGGTGCTCGGCGAAGGCGATTTTAACAGTTCACTTAATGAAGTAGGTATTGGCTATGTGCACGCCACGACTTCTACAAAATACCAGACCTACACTGTAATTATAATTGCGAAGAGGAAGTAGTTCTGCAGTTAGTAATCTATTTTTATTATTTATCTAAACCCACTAAAGCGATATGCCCCTTAGGATCCGCCAGCCATATTGCTTTACCCGAAGGTGTAAAACGCAGCGTACTATATTTCAATGTTGCACCTTCCCTATCTTTTAGTTCCATCATTTTTCCGCTTTCCAGGTTGTAGCTGAATGTACCACCCGAACCTGTTACATAGAATTCTTCAGGAGACCGGAAACGGACACAAGAACCAAAGAGTGGCTTTTCTGTTTTTATATTGCTCCAGGAGCCGCCACCATTGCGGGTTATGGCAAGCGTGTGAATGGATGTATCCAGCTTAGTATAATTTCCGCCTGC
>DATHNK010000009.1:0-7334 GCA_035486075.1 Bacteroidia bacterium | reverse complement strand
ACTTTTGAAAAATAAAACCGATTAAATATGCGTAAACTATTATTTTCTCCAATTCTGTTTTTGGCATTAAATGCCTTTGGGCAATCAACACCGCCACCTCCCACACCCCCTCCTATTAATCCTGTTGGAGTAGCCCCGGGTCCCGGTCCCATGGATCCACCGGATATTATTTCAACTGGCCAGGCTGGAACCGATACCTTAAAAAACGGAAAAGACACTATTAAACTGAACATGCGTTTGCAAATGGAAATACAACGCGGCCAAGCATCAGAAAATTATGTTGTTCTGCTTACCCCCATTGGCGATTGCGGAGAACTAACTGTAGCAGAAAAGAAACCTGCCTATTTCCTGGTAAAACAAAAGGGTTCGGGGTCTATGAAAGGCTCTTATGATTACGCGGTGCTGATAAAACAAAAAAGGCCGCAAAGACCTCTTCGTCCTCAACCACCCATGCAACCGGGACAAAATAACGCCCCTGCAGGTCCTGTTTTACAGCAGGCTCCGGCACCACCCGTTCAACCACAAGGTGGACAGTAAAATAATATAAGCTATTCTATTTCAGTAATATATAAAGACTCCTTCCGGTATATATGGGAAGGAGTTTTTAGTTTTATACTATTTATTTATACCCGATTTACTCCTTTTGAAACATCCGTAAACAGGGTATAAGCCCTATTACCAATAAAAAGCGTACCTTTGCGGCTAATTATCAATTTTTACTCGGGTTGCTGTCTCTGTTATCTGTTTGTGAAAGTTGATGTCTAACCATAACAAACAACGTGAGTACAACATTTAAAGAACTCGGGCTATTGAAACCCGTATTAGACGCTATTACCGAACTCGGCTTCGAAACCCCTACTCCTATCCAGGAAAAAGTAATACCAACCTTATTAAGCGATTCCTGTGATATCGTAGCATTGGCGCAAACCGGTACCGGAAAAACTGCTGCCTTTGGTCTACCCTTAGTATCATTAATAGATTTCGCTGAACGCAAACCTGTAGCCCTTGTATTGGCACCTACCCGCGAGTTGTGCATGCAAATCACATCCGACTTAAAAAATTTCTCTAAAAATATACATGGTTCTAACATAGTTGCCGTTTATGGCGGCGCCAGCATCCGCGGGCAAGTAGATGAATTAAGGCGTGGTGCTCAAATTATTGTCGCTACCCCCGGCCGTATGGTAGATATGATTAACCGTGGCAGCGTAGACCTTCAGAATATTAAATATGTAGTGCTTGATGAAGCTGATGAAATGCTGAACATGGGTTTTAAAGAAGACCTGGACTTTATCCTTTCCTCAGCGTCCGATACCAAAAACACCTGGCTCTTTTCGGCTACCATGCCGAACGAGGTATTGGCTATCTCGCGCAATTATATGAAAGACCCTATTGAGGTTACTGCAGGAACCAAGAATTTGGCGAATGAAAATATTGAACATACCTATTATGTAACACAAGAGCGCGAACGTTATAATGTACTCAAACGTATCGCCGATTTTTATCCCGATATTTTTGCGTTGGTTTTTTGTCGCACCAAAATTGAAACCCAAAGGGTAGCAGATAAATTGATTAAGGATGGATACAATGCTGATGCGTTGCATGGTGATTTATCGCAGGCACAGCGCGATCATGTGATGAAACGCTTTCGCGGACGTACCTTGCAATTGCTGGTTGCAACCGACGTGGCAGCCCGTGGTATTGATGTGAACGATATTACCCACGTTATCCACTTTAACCTGCCCGACGAAATTGAAAACTATACCCACCGTAGCGGACGTACGGCCCGTGCCGGAAAAACAGGTATGTCTATTGCTATTATAAATACCCGTGATCAGTATAAAATTAAAACACTGGAAAAGCTTACGCAGAAAAAGTTTACCCGCGCTGAAATACCTACCGGGTTCCAGATTTGCGAAAAACAATTGTTCCATTTGGTACAAGGATTGGATAATGCAAAAGTGAATGAAGAAGAGATAAAAGAATATCTCCCGAAAATAATGGAACAGTTGAGCCATTTGAGTAAAGAAGAAATCATTAAACGTTTTGTTTCGATTGAATTTAACCGCTTCCTCGATTATTACCGCAATGCTCCCGACCTGAACTCTGGTGGCAGCAGCACCGATGAATACAGCGGACGTGAAACTCCTGCAGGCGTGGTGAAATTATTCCTGAGTGTAGGCAAAATGGACGGCTTTGGCAATGAAAGCCTGAAACAATATTTATCTGAAACAACCCAGGTTCCGGTTGCCGATCTTACCTGGACCGATGTGAAGAACAGTTTCTCTTTTATTGAAGTGAAAAATGAAATGAAGGATCAACTGATGAACGGCCTTGATGGAGCAACCTATCGCGGAAGGCCTGTAAAGATTGAAAGTCGTGGCAACCGTGAAGAAGGTGTTCCAAGAGAACGCAGCAGAAGCTATGGAGGTGGCCGCGATGGTGGCGGACGTTCCAGCGACAAGCGTTTTGAAAAAGGCTGGGGCAGCGACGGCGGCAGCAGCAGAGGCGGTGATAGAGGTGGCGACAGACGCGGAGGCGGTGGTTTTGATAGGAGAAGCAGTGGTGGTGGCGAAAGACGTAGCAGCGGCGGATTCGACAGGAGAAGCAGCGGAGGTAGCTCTGATTATAAACCACGTGAAAGAAGCGGAGGCGATTACAAACCAAGGGAACGCAGCGGAGATTTTAAGCCTCGTGAAAGAAGCGGAGGCGACTCAGCTTTTAAACCCAGAGAACGCAGCAGCGGTTCAGACTACAAACCACGCGAACGGAAAACCGGCGGTGCATTTGAGCGTAAAGTAGGTAGCGGCGGCGACCATAGAAGCGATGCATTTAAAAAACGCAATGCCGAAAGCAAACCCAATACCCCACCCACAAGGGCTCCGGGAGGAATGAACAGAGCTGAAAGAAGAAAGGCTAAATTTGGAAGTGGCGAAGCCCCAAAGGGGGATAGCTAAATAAGTTTGTTCCATCAACCTTAGTAGAAAAAAGACAATAAAATATTTCGGACCTTATTAATTCTACCGAAATAAGGTAATAATGTTGTGTAGGGGTTTTTACTACATTTTTCTACTAAGGTTAGAATACATTGGAATCACATTCCTGTTATTTTTGCACTATGCAAATCACCCTCACCCCTATCGCCTTCGTAAAAAATTCCCGCAGCGGGATGAAAGATGATTATTGGGGAAGCGTAATTTCTTAAATTGTAATTTCTGATAATTTACCTGAAGCCTGTTTGGACGGAATTGATACTTTCTCGCATTTAGAAATTATTTTCTATTTTGATAAAGCGAGTAAAATTGATACTGTTGACGGAGCCTCACATCCCCGTGGAAATAAGGACTGGCCAAGTGTTGGTATCTTCGCGCAACGCAAGAAAGACCGTCCCAATCATTTAGGCCTCACGATTGTAAAACTTATTTCCAGAAAAGGTAGAGCACTTACCGTTCAAGGGTTAGATGCAGATAACGATACACCTATATTGGATATTAAACCGGTAGCAAAAGAATTTCTTCCAAGGGAAGAAGTTATACAACCTATGTGGATGACTGAGTTGATGAAAGACTATTGGAAGTAGATTCCTTATGTTTTAGAAATTCTTTGGGGTAAGATTGCTTCGCAGAGCCTCGCAATGACGATATTATTTGATTGCTAGTCGGGCTCCGACCGTCATTGCGAGGCTCTGCGAAGCAATCTTACTCCATCGAAAAAGATAACATGAATGTATTTTCCGTATACTTGTCTTAATGATTACGCTTAAGGAAATATATGGAGGTACTGCTGTCTGCCTGGGCATGGTGGCGTATATCATCTATATCCATAGCACGCTTAAAGACAAAATCAAACCTCATGCTTTCTCCTGGCTATTATGGACGCTGACCACTGCTGTAGTCTTTATTGCACAATGGACCAAAGGTGCTGGCTCGGGTTCCTGGTCAACTGGGTTTACATGTACGGTATGTTTAGCCATTGGTGTAATTTCACTTTTTAAATATGATAAAGCATATTCGCTATCCGATATTTTATTTATCAGCGTAGCATTACTTGCACTAATACCCTGGTTCTTCACTAAAGATCCAACTGCATCTGTGGTTTTGATTGCCAGTATTGATGTACTGGGTTATGGCCCTACACTGCGCAAATGCTACTATTACCCAGATGAGGAAAAAGCTATTTCCTTTGGATTAAATTCAATAAAACATCTGTTTGCTTTTATGGCGCTGCAAAATTATATAGTTGCCACTTGGATATATCCTGCCTCACAGATCTTTATGAATGGGCTGGTGGTGTTGCTGATAATGGTGAGGAGAAGGCAGTTGCTTCGTTCAAGATAGTTATATCAAGAACGTGACTTTGTCATCCTGAGCAGAGCGAAGGATCTCAGTAACATCAGAGATTCTTCACTGCGTTCAGATTGACAAAGTCATGGTGCATTATAGAGGCACCTAAGGTTACCATTTTGTAAAATTTTCATCCACCCCTTGTTTTGAATTATAGAAATGCCATATCTTTGCAGCGTCAAATTTTATAACTCGTATACGAAGACATGAAGGCAACACAAACATATCTGTTCAATTCCCATCGGGGTTGCTGTATGCCTATGTCGTGGCATTGTATGTGCTAACAGCACATTGATATAGTCCTTCCCGGTTGTCCTGTCCCCTCTTATTTCTACATCTTAATTACCTTATACTTATACCCATTATGGAACTTGAATTATTAGCCAATACCGAAAAACGCGAACTGAAAAACGTTAGCGCAATACACTCTTTCACCGTCTTTCCGGACGATTTAAATTACAAAGGCTCGCTCTTCGGCGGAAAAATTTTGGCTGAAATGGACATAGCCGGATTGAAACCCGTCCGCAGGATGTTATATAGCACTGAATGCGACAATTCGGTTACTGCCAGCATTGACCGGGTAGACTTTTTAAAACCTGCCAAACTGGGTGATATTATTGAAATGACATCTACTATTTATAAACTTGGAAGAACCTCTATAAGTGTGTTTGTGCATGTTACCAAGGAAGATGAATTCGGAAATATTGAAAAGATCTGCGATGCACATTTGGTCTTCGTTTCGTTGAAAGATGGCAAGCCCCATCCCCACAATCATTATTTGCCTAAAGAGTATAAACCAAGTGATGATTTATTCAATCCTTGTGTAAGTTAAAAGTGTATTTGTTTGGTTATCTGTGTAATATGATATTATTGAGTTGCCCTACCCAATAATATCAATAGAGCTATCGTTATACCTTTCAACATACCAACTCTACCATTGATGAAAAATTTTACTCGGTTATTTTTTGTTTGCATTTTATCCCTGATTTCTGTTTCAGGTTTTGCACAGGTTATTTCTTATTTTCAAACCGGGGAGGAGTTTTCGGGCCCCTTTTCCAGTTGGAGGAATGTAAAAACCGATTTCGGCGCCAAAGGTGATGGCGTACATAATGATGCTCCGAATATTAATGCGGCACTTCAGGCGCTGAGAAATTCCGCCGCCGACAGTTTTAATGTGCTTTACTTTCCGGCCGGAACTTATTTGATTGATGACTCTATATATAATCCCGGTGGTAATTATGACGGTATGGCTATTATAGGAGAAGACCCTGCCACAACCATTATTTCCTGGGGCGGGCCATCACTTCATACAGCAGGTTATTCCGCATGTGCCATGTTTAGCTTGCAGGGCTGGTATCTGCGTGTCAGCCGTTTAACTTTCGAAGGAAATAATAATGCCTATCGCGGAATATTTAAAAACGGAGCATTTTCAACACATAACGAATTCAGTGATTTAGTTTTTAAAGATTTTAATGCTGGAGTAGGATTGGATTTTGGTGCACCAACTAACGGACAAGCCGAAAACTCTATTGTTCGCTGTAATTTTATAAATTGCTCCAGCGGTATTTCCAGTTGCAACTGGAACAGTCTTGACCATTGGATATGGTGGTGTACGTTCCAGGATTGCAATATAGGTATTGAGCAATGTATTGGTTATTGCCAGATCTATGATAATGTTTTTCTGCGGTCCAAAACCTTTGATATAAGCTCTTCTCCTTATAAGAATGTTATTTCAGGAAATACTTCCATAAACTCGAAATGCTTTTATGCGGGTTATGAGAACCTGCAAAGAGGTAACAAAATATATAGCAATGTTGATTCATTTTATACTGATGCCGGAAGCAGTACTGTGATGCTCGACAATATTATCCGTGCTACAAAAGACTCTTTAGCCCCTGTTAGGGTGGGCAATCCTAATATGTTTATAGGAAACACGGAATCGAAAATTAATTCGCAATGGACCGACTGGCCAGTGCAACCACAATACGATACCTGGGACCATGGTTTCGGAAGTTCTTTTAATGTAGGGAAGCAAATCGAAAAGGCTATTGATGGCAATGCGGCTACCAGTTTTGCCACACAAATTTCACCATACGGGGTAAAATGGAATTGCCCGCACGGTACTATGCGGACAGCAGTAAAATATACCGTTTCGGCCCCTCTAAGCAGTTCCGGAGATTCCCCATTGAACTTTCAATTACTGGCATCTAATAATTGGGGCTATACCTGGGATACCCTTGATGTGGAAATGACTCAATCATTCACAGGTGGAGGCAATCCGATAACCTACAATATCACATCTCCTGCTGCATATAGCATGTATGAATTGCAAGGATTGCCCAACCAATGGCCCTGGTATTGCGCTGACCACTTCGGTGGACGTTCCATTGACAACACAACTGCTGAAAGTGGTACATACTCAGAAAAAATGGTATTATCACCTGCTCCCAGGTATGTATACCAGGATATAAAAGTGCATGCAGATAGCATTTATAATGTTTCGGGATGGATGAAGAGTAACACCATTACTACCAATGCTTATATACTTGTGCTGTGGTATAATACTTCAACACCAATTCCTCCGGGTGCAATTCCAACCGGATACATTCATTCTGATACTGTTGGAGTAATAACAGGAACCAATGGATGGACGCTTTATTCCAAAACACTTACAGCCCCTAACAATGCTTTAAGCGCACAATTGTTTTTGGAAGATGAGTATGTGGCGACAAGTTCAGGCACCGCCTGGTATGATAATTTTTCATTTGTTGAAACAGCCAATCTCGCCAAGAACCTTTGTCTTAACCCAAGTTTTGAAAATGGCGGAGCTAATACATACCAGCAATGGTGGGAAGTAACTGAGTTTACCTTGCTTGATGCATCGAATACGGATATTACAAAGGATCCTGCCGGTTTTGTTTCGGCTGCCGATGAAACCTGGGGTCAATTCTATCCTTTGGATAATTCCGTTACCGATACTTCAGCTATTCCATA
>DATHNK010000008.1:0-3089 GCA_035486075.1 Bacteroidia bacterium | reverse complement strand
TCTTTAAAACGTTGGATGATACGGCTACCAATGTTACATGGTCCACATTCGACTATGGTTATGTTACCACCATGTTCTATACAGTCACTTCAAACCACGAAGTTTCCGGCAGCCCTATTTTGGTGGCAGGTGCTCAGGATAACGATTGCCTGTTCGATAACTCACTTTCCTTAACAAACTCATGGACAAAGCCTGTTTTCGGTGATGGTTCATTCTGCAATATTGCAGACAGCGGCAAATATTTCTATTATGAAAACACCTCGGGCCACCTGTTTAAAGCGCAAATGGACACTGTCAACGGAACTGTGGCGGCATTTAACCGCATGGATCCCATTGGTGGAACAAATTATCAGTGGCTTACCCCAAGCATTGTAGATCCCAACAACAACAACATTATGTATTTAGGTGTTGGAAAATATTTATGGAGAAATAATGATCTTTCAGCTATTCCGCTTACTAATATGTGGGATTCTATCAGTACAGGCTGGGTTCAATGGCCCGATAGTGTTCCGGTTACAAATGCAGAGATAACGGCTATGGCGGTTTCAAAATATCCTGCAAACGTGGTGTACTATGGTACTTCTTTAGGAAATATTTATCGCGTGGATGGGGCAAATATTGGAACCCCAACTCCTGTAAAGGTCACAAGCAACTTATTTGCCGTCGGCACCTTTGTTGATTGTATTGCAGTTGACCCTGACAGCGCCAATAAAGTAATTGCTGTATTCTCAAATTACGCAATACATAACCTTTTTTACAGTTCTAACAGTGGTACTACCTGGGTTAGAATAGGAGGTAATCTGAATACCTCTGCTTCAAAACAACCTTCCCTCCGCTGGGCATCATTTCAGCATCTTCCTTCCGGAGGCACCATTTACTGGGTTGCAGCAAGCACGGGTTTGTATGCTACAGACAGCCTGAACGGCAGTTCTACAGTATGGGTGCAGCAGGCAACCGGCAGCATTGGAAACTCTGTTTGCGATATGGTTGATGTCCGACAATCCGATGGGTTAATTGCAGTTGCTACCCATACACGCGGCGTGTATACAGCCAATGTAACCAGCCTGAATGATATTACAACAGTACATGATATTAATGTACCAAAAAGCAGTATGCAGGCTGAAATATATCCCAATCCTTCATCGTCAGGTAAAGCTACCATAAGTTACTATTTGCCTGCAAACGGAAATATGGAACTGCGGATTTATAATCAGCAGGGAATGCTGGTTCAGCAATCACAATTCAATAATGTTGCTGCAGGTGATAATATAATATCTGTTGACATGAGCAGGCAAGCGGCGGGAATTTACTTCTGTAGCCTTATTGCAGGAGACAATGTTAAAACAATGAAGTTGCTTGTAGTAAAATAAGCAAGTGATTTTTACACGGTTTCTCTATAGCCTTCACGCTAACTTCACCCGTATGGAGTAAATAATAGGCTATTTTAGCATTCTTATAATTATTTGGAAGCAAAAGACATTTAGTTTTGCAGAAATGAAAAGAAGCCGTGTGCGGTTTGCCTTTATTCTTCGAAGTTATATCCTGGCAGCGTCAGGCATCGCTATACTCATTTCCTTTTTTTCGTGTAACCCTACCAAAAAATTACATCCCGGGGAATATCTTTTGAACAATAACCGGGTTATTTACAGATTTGGCTCCCCGCAAAAAGCCAAGGGCCTTAATAACATTACCAATATAGGGAAAGAAGGAATAGAACAATTGGTAATCCCCCAAAAAATAGCTGCATCGGAAGTGCTAAACTATGTAAAGCAAAAACCGAATACACGTATATTATTTGTATTTCCGTTTTATTTATACCTCTATAATTTACCTGATTCGGCAAAAACGGCTAACCGGAAAGCCATGAGGGATTCAGCTTACAGAATTAAAGCCGATAAAAAAGGATGGAAGGCTGACAAACTGAAACGAAAAATGGATAGAAAGACAGGGAGGGAGTGGATAATGAGCCAGGGAGAACCTCCAGTCATCTATGATTCCTCCTTAACCCAAAAATCAACAGACCAGATTAAAACCTTTCTTTTTAATAAAGGATATTATGATGCGCAGGTAAAAGATTCGGTACATTTAAGTGGCAAAAAAGCAGATGTTGCTTATATACTGAAGCCCGGCAAGCCTTTTAAGATAAATAAAATAGAATACTTTTTTGAAGATCCGGGACTGGCATCGGAAATCTATTCGGATACGGTAGACTGTATGATACGAAGGGGCGAAATTTATGACAAAGATGTGCTGGATGCGGAAAGCGACAGGCTCACTACCGAATTGAATAATGCGGGGTTTTATTATTTTTCAAAGCAATATGTTAGCTATACGCTCGATACGAATAGTAAAACCCACCTGGTTGATCTGTCAATAAACATAAAGCGTTTTGTAAAAAGAGACCCTAGATATCCCGATTCTACTATAGAGACCAACCATGTTTATTACCGCATCCGTCATGTTACTATACAAATGAATTATGACCCCACCGCTCCTGCGCCAATTTATCATGCAGGAGATACTGTAATTTATGACGGACTAACTATTGTATATCCTCACGGGCATGTAATGTTAAAGCCGAATAAGTTCAGGTTGAAGATATTTGTTACACCGGGAGATGCCTACCGGGTAAGAAACAGGGAGGATACGTACACAGGACTATCTCAATTGAATGAATTCAGTTACATTTCCGTGAAGTACATACCTGTAAAAGACAGTAACTATGTGGATTGTTACATACAACTGATGCCGGTAGTGAAGCATTCTATAGGCGCTGAATTTGAAGTTACAAATACAGGGGGTGATTTTGGGGTGCAGGGAGATGTTTCTTACCTAAACCATAATCAGTTTAAAGGAGCGGAACAATTAACATTCAAGTTGAATGCAGGATTAATTGCCCAGCAACTTTTAACCTCTTCAAGTAACAATAATAATATCAGTAAATATATTCCCCTGAATACAATTGATTTGGGCCCGGAATTGGATTTGACGGTGCCCCGTCCATTATTCCCTTTCAGTTTATTCAATTTTAAGCGCCGGGTAAACCCTCAATCAACCATAAAACTTAGTTATGATTTCCAGCAAAGGCC
>DATHNK010000007.1:0-4645 GCA_035486075.1 Bacteroidia bacterium | reverse complement strand
TTCACCTCTTTCAAACATGGCGCAGCATTCATCATATATACGCTGACACAAAATATTTTCAAAGGTCAGATTATCCGCTTTCAGGGTTTGAATAATATAATCCGCAATTTTCATGGTGAAAACAGGCGGTATATCCTGCCCAGGTTCAAGGTCGCCGACAAAAGTTGCATCCTCTTCTCCATATTTTACCAATACCCGTATCAGTTCCTTTTCCTGTGGCTCAACAGAAAAAGCATCCGTATTCTCAAGGGCCGTTTTTTGTATGCTTTCCGAAGGCCTAGGAGCCACCACACTCAATGGAACTTCATTGAACAGTTTACTCCTTATTTTGCGGAGTTCGCTCCACAACACAGGTTCTTCCACCTGCATCAGGCGGCTGCATTCACGTATATAAAGTGAGCGGGTGATCATTTCGGGGATATTGGCGATGGCATGAACCATGTCCTTGATCAGTTCAGCCCTTTTCACAGGGTCACCTTCCGAAAGCTTTGCCAGCGAGCGTGTACGGTACACAATAAAATCTACGGCATTGGCTTTCAGGTATCGCTTCAGTTCTTCGGGTGTATTTTTACGGGCAAAAGTATCAGGGTCATCTTCAGGTGGAAGCGTCACCAGTTTCACATTCATACCTTCCTTCAAAGCAATCACAAGTCCCCGTTCACTGGCTTTCAAACCTGCTTCATCTCCATCATAAAGTATGGTGAGGTTAGGCGTGTAACGCCTTATCAGCCGCACTTGTTCCACAGTAAGAGCAGTGCCCGACGAGGCTATCGTATTCTCCACTCCTGCCTGGTGCATAGAAATAACGTCGGCATAACCTTCTACCAAAAAACAGTTGTCTTCAGCTGTGATGGCTCTGCGCGCCATATTGATGCCATATAATACATTGCTCTTATGATAGAGCGGTGTCTCCGGAGAGTTTACATATTTAGCAACAGTTTTATCTTTCTTTAACGTTCTTCCGCCAAAGGCAATTACCCGCCCGCTTACATTATGAATGGGAAATATCACCCTTCCCGCAAAACGGTCGAAACATTGTTCGGGTAAGGGTTCTTTAGGGGCTTCTTCCCCCTCTTTAACCCGCATACTTACAAGTCCGGCCTGTATTAAATATTTCAGTTTGTAGCCGGCATGTAAAGCAGCGTTCATAAAGGCTTTGTAGCTTTCAGGCGCATAGCCCAACTGGAATTTCTGTATGGTTTCAGGGGTGAATCCACGCTCTTCCAGATAGCTTAATCCTATAGCTTTGCCTTGCTCGGTCTCTAAATTATCAGAAAAGAATTTTTGCGCGAAGCCGCACACTATCATCAGGCTTTCCCGCTCGTTGTCTTGTTCAATTTCTTCCGGTGCACGCTCTTTTTCTACAATCTCGATATTGTACTTTTTGGCGAGGTATTTCATAGCACCTACATAGTCGGTCTGCTCATGTTCCATTACAAAGTTCACCACATTGCCACCCCTGCTGCAACCAAAACATTTGTAAATGCCTTTGGCGGGAGATACGGTAAATGAAGGCGTTTTCTCATTATGAAAAGGGCATAGGCCCAGGTAATTGACACCCCTTTTCTTCAGGTTGACAAAGTCACCCACCACCTCCTCAATACGGGCCGCATTAAAAATACTATCTATTGTCTCGCGTGGAATCATCTCTTAGTTATCTCTACGTGCCAAAGTTAGTCATTAAGTTTTGGTGGAGCGATAAATGATGAACGTTAAACGATAAATTTTGCGTTAGGGGAGTTGCTTTTTTTGTTTATAATATATGGCTAAAAGTTCATTTTATTTTTGCCCGTCCGGATCTGACCTTTTTATTTTATAATCTTGGAACGGCAAAGGCGGGCAAAGGGTTACTTGGTAAATCCTTGCGTAAGCCCTATTGGTTCTGCGTTTCAGCCTGCCTAACCGACAAATTACATCTTTTCCTTTTACCGCAATTTTGCGCCTTTTTTCATCGTTTTGCGACCAATTATTGCGACTTTGAATTAGAAAAGATATTTGCATCCTATAAACTTATTAACACTTACTTGAGCATGAAAAACACTTTAATATATAAACATAAAACAACCTTCGGAACGGTATTTTTAAAGAGCCGTAAGAATGGACTGAACCCCCAAAGCCTCTATTTAGAAATCTACCTGAAAGCGACCCAGAAGAGACATTTGGAGTTTTTAGGGCTTCATTTTACGGGCAATCCAACTATGGACGGAAAAATCAAACAGGATGCGATAGGTAAATGCATTAACTATGTTTTCACTGAAAAGAAAACTATCGAAATGACCTTTACTAGCTTTTGTATGGAACAAACTTTGAAAATTGATAATCTGAAAAGCCGGAATGGGCCATTCCGTTCCTTAAAGAAACTCCATCTATATGCCAAAACTGAAAACGTTTCTTTTAACCAAATAAATGAAAGCTTTCTACTTGGTTTCAGGCATTTTCTATTAAATACTTCGGTAAGTGACAATTACCATAAAAAGCCCTTGTCAAAAGGTACTGCTGACCTTTATATGGCTACTATTATGTGTTATGCTAACAGGGCACAAAGAAAGGGACTAATCCCATTATCTACCTATTCACCTAAAGATATACCTTGTATAGGACAGGTTGTAAAAGTGCCTGTAACTATAACAGAAGAGGAACTTATAAAACTACAAAGCACCCCGTATCCAAAGCAAGAAATATGCAAAGCCTTAATGTTCCAGTTTGCATGTGGGCAAAGATGGGGCGATGTAAAAGATATGACCTGGGAGCAACTAGTACTGGAGGATGGTCAATATATGATAACCTTACAACAAGAAAAGACGGATAAGGTTCTACCGTCATTTATTAGTAAGGATTTAATTAATTGGGTAGGGCAAGGTAAAGAAAGGAAGGGCAAAATATTTACGGACATTCCCTTATGTGCAGGTACTATTATATGGCATATGAATGAATGGTGTAAATCTGCCGGAATAACTAAAAGGGTAGGCACACATACCATGCGCCGGACTTGTGCCACAATACTTTATAAAAAGGGTGTTGAATTGCTTACCATTAGTAAGATACTCGGACATAGCACCACCGATATAACAAGGCGGTACATCGGAATAGATGAAAAGGATATAAAGAAAGGATTAGATAAGCTGAAAGAAGTTACTAATCGCTTCAATTTTGGTAAGGCTGCCTAAAAGGCTCAATCTAAAAGGGAGGCTCGGTAATTTATCGAGCCTCTCTTTTTAATAAAACTTTAAGTTTTCTATTTTTACTTCCTTATATGAAACAAATTTGTTAGATTGGTCAAAGCCTATTTCTACATTTACATCACAATCTTCGTTTTTACGGAGTGAAACCCTGTAACATTTATAATGCATCCAAAATCTATAATATCTAATTCCGTTTTCTGTCCTATCCAATAAAATTTCATCACGACTAAGCTTAAATTCTTCGTTTTTAAATTCATTTTTATCGGTTGCCATGCATTTCTTTACATCTTCCGAAGTGAGGTTAGTTCTAGTTATAAAACGAGATACGGCGGGTGCAAAATAGGCATCTACATTAAGTTTATTCTGTTGGGAGTTTGCATAATAACTACAGATTTTATCTCTATCCCTATTTAGAGCGATTGCATCCGGGCTTTCAATGTCAGTACTTTTTAGACTAGAGCTATTATAAAAAATGACCGCCACAATTATCAGTGCTGCTACAATAACCCACTTATATTTATTCCTGGGCTTTGCTTTTGTTTCTGCTCGTATAGTGTTTGGCTTTGTTTTAACAGTCGGAATTCTATTTAAAATTACATCTTCAGTAAATGGTATTTTATGGGTATCAAATTCCTTGAGGGTTGAATTAAACAATGCGGAATATTTTAATTCATTGATATGAAAGAAGCTAACGTATGCTGGATTATCAGGCGTTCCCTCATATCCTATTACTATAAATACAGGCACTTCATCCGAATTCATGTCCCTGTATCGCAACATTTGATCTGGCTTTGCCCATTCTATTTTCTCATTTTTAAAATGACTTCTGTATTTAGCCTCGACCCAAAATTCCCTTCCCGATTTTTTGCATTTAAACTTAAAATCCGGATTCTTCATGGATTCAATGCGCCTTTCCTTTCCCGCTTCATAAGGATGGGTAAGCTCTTCCAATATAAAATAGTCGCTTTTGAATAAATGGAGTTTTACCCAATCTTCAAATAATTTGCCCTTTTGCTCAGGTGTTAAATTCATTTTAAAATTTTCGTAAGTCTTTTATAGGCTATATAAAAAATCAGCGTGAGCTAATTGCACCTACTCGTACCTGAGGGAGACTAAGCCCTGTGCACAAAGTAAGGCAACGCTCACGCTTTACGTGAGCGTCTTGCCAAACTTCCTTGTGCACATGATTACTTAGTCTTTTCAGGTATAGGAATGTTTTGCTAAACGCAAATTTTAATATGTCTCTTTTTGTTACTTTATTGTTTCATGTTTTAATTAGGGCAAATGTATATAAAAAAGCCCCGCATTTTTGCGAGGCTCTATGTATTTACGATTTAATGAATCTTAATGCAGCAGCCCTTTTTGCTTCCGTAGTGAGTTTAACAAGGCGTTCGTACTTGCTTTCAAGTTCATTGAGGGTGTGAAAGGATTTGAGTAGGTTACTTACTCTTTCAGGATTAACT
>DATHNK010000006.1:0-8373 GCA_035486075.1 Bacteroidia bacterium | reverse complement strand
AATGCATTTGCACCAACTATGGTATTTTCGCCTATCTCAACATTCGGCATAATAAATACTCGCCAGGGAAGCCACACATTATCTTTAATAACAACCGGGCCATAACTGATTGGCCCGCCCTGAATATAGTCTGTCCATACCCCATGTGTAAAAATTAAAGAATGTCCTCCTATTCCTACATTGCTGCCAATAGAAATTCCTTCACCCGTATCGAGCCAGCAATAAGGAAATATCCGGCTGTGATCGCCAACTTCCAATCTGGAATTTTCCGTAAACTCGCTGCTGATCATAGATAATGGAGCAATATGCACATATTTCCCCAAGCCGACTATCCGGGTTGATATAAAAGACAATGGCTTAACAACACTATGATCTCCGATAGACAGTTGGGTGGCTTTTATATAACAAAACGGGCCAATGGTAACACTTTCGCCAAGTTGAACGGATTTGGAAATAACTATTGAACCCCACCTGATACGCGAGTTTTTCCCGATCTTCTGCCCCAATACTCTGCGGACCGGAACCTGTAAGAAAGATGGTAATAGCGCTAATAATATGTTACTAAACATGCTAAATTTATTGCATATCCGGCATTCAATACACTGCCCGGAATGTTGCAAAGTTAATTTGATTTTTATTGTATACCATAGGTTTCGTTCAAAATACCCCATTGGATTTCTTTTATCCTTGTATTTTTGCAATAATCAGCATGGAGAAAAAAAGACTTAAAATAGCCTATTTAACCTCTTCAGACGCACGGAGCAAGCATGCCTGGTCGGGAACACAATTCTCTATATGGAACGCCCTGCAGAAACATGTTGGAGATATTGAACTTATTCATTCGGTAAAACCTTTCTTTCCGTTATTGTTTGGCAAAATTGCCACCGGCCTTAGCCAAAAATTATTCCACAAAAGATATAATTACAGGCACAGCCGTATGCTTGCCAAAGGGTATGCCCGGATTGTAAACCGGAAACTTAAAGAAAAACAATATGACCTTATTGTAGTTGCTCCCACTTCTACCTTTATACCCTTTCTTAAAACGAATATACCAATTGTATATGTTGGGGATTCAACCGTTAAAGGGGCTATCAATTATCACCGGGCACTTACCCGTTTGCTTCCTTTTTCAGCGAAAGAATCCATAGATATTGAAGGCCGGGCATTTGAAAAAGCAAAGTTTTTGCTCTTTTCTTCTGAATGGGCCGCAAACTCAGCCATAAAAGATTACCATATGAACCCCGGCAAGGTTTTTGTTGCACCATTTGGACCCAATATGGAAACTGAGACATTACCCTCCAGGGAACTGGCGTTGTCAAAGCAAAAGGGCAAGGAATGCAGGTTATTATTTCTTGGAGTTAATTGGATAGATAAAGGAGGAAGTATTGCCTTTGAAGCTATGGTGGAACTTAACAAAATGGGAATAAGTACCCTGCTTACAATATGCGGATGCGTTCCTCTGGCAGATATTACCCATCCGAAACTTACTGTAATTCCATTTCTCGACAAAAATAACGAAGCCCAGAGAGCCAAATTGGATGAACTTTATCTCCATTCCGATTTCCTTATTTTACCAACCCGTTTCGATGCATTTGGTGTTGTTTTTTCTGAGGCTTCGGCATTTGGAGTGCCTTCAATTACTACAGATACAGGTGGAGTTCCATCAGCGGTTATTGAAGGTGAAAATGGATACCTTTTACCTTATTCCGCAACCGGAAAAGAATATGCAAAAGTAATTGCCGGAATTTTTTCTGATGACGAACGATACTACGCACTGGCTAAAACATCCAGAAACTTATTCGAAACCCGTTCAAACTGGGATAACTGGGCTGAAATTTTTAAAGAAGCATACCGCAAAAATATTTCAGAAACCGAAAAGTTTCCTGTATGAATTGCAGAAATTTTTCCTTGAAAAATTCGCTTTGGCATGTTCATAGGCACTAGCGGATACGGACTTCAGCATTTCCCTATCTTCCGTTAATATTTTAATGAATCCAACCATTTCCGAAACTATTTTCTTCTCATCTTTCTCTGTTGTAAAGAATCCATTTTTATAGTTGGCAATATGAATGGATACATCGCCTACATCAGTTGAAATTAGCGCCAATCCATTAGCCATTGCCTCCATCCCGGATAACGGCAATCCTCCTTCATTTTCTGAAGTGATTACCATAATGTGCGCCTGTTTATAAATAGCTTCCAATTCCTGGTGCTGAGTAATTTCTCCTGTGAATTCAATAAATGGAAACTCAGAAATATGGTTGATTTTATTTTTGTCGCCCACCAGTTGAAACTTTACAGGCAGTTTCATCTTCTCACATTCCGCCGCAATTTCAAGCACAAGTTCTACTCTCTTTTCCGGCGATATACGCCCTACATAAACCACTTTAAGGATCCCGTCAAATTCTTTCGGGTAATATGTTTCAGGAATTTCAGTAAAGTTAAGAATATGGACCAGCCGCTCTGAAATACTCTTTGGTATATTATTGTCATGATATAGTTTCTTCATAATATCCATAGACTTTTGGCCTATGAAAACCCTCTTATCTAACCGAATAATTTGGGGTAATGATTGAATCTCCTGTTGATACGTAGTCTGAACGAACCCATGTTTTATATCAACACAAAATACATTAGGAGATAAGAACCGAAGCAATTCTATATAAAAGGTGGAATTGCTTCCAAGTGTAGCAGGCTTTGTTTGTTTTTTAAAATACTCTGCAATAAGTATTTTTATTTTTTTTCCCATTATGGGATAATTGAGGGTATGCGGAATATTAAAGACCGTTGCATTTGATTCGAAAAACTCCAGAAACAAAGTATTGTCTGAAAACCCCGTAAAAAAGACCAGTGGTTTTTGGTCCTTTAGGCATTCTACAATTTCAAAATGAATGCGCTCAGCTCCGCCAATATGGGTATAGGGGAAGAAAAAAACAAGATTGTGATTATGTTCCGCAAGGTATTTTTTTAACTTAGAATAATTGGCAAATACCTTTACTGGGTTGGAAGTGAGCAGCCGTTTAGTCGATTTCATTAAATCCGGTAGAAAATAAATTTTAATCCATCTTGCAATACTTCTTATATAAGAGTAAAGAACACGAAAGAAGAAAGCATTCATTTTCAAATGCCCTAATTGTGTAAGAAGAAAATTCCTTTTTATGTGGATTACCTTCTCCTGGCTTGATTTCCCCGTTTGATTCAGCCTGCTTACTGAAGATGAAAGCACCCTATACCTAACAAGCACCTCATTTATTTTTCCAATCTTATTTCCATCAGCAACCATTCGCATCCATAAGTCCCAATCATCGCCGCCTTTCTGCTTATTGTTATAGGTATACTTATTCAACACGGATTTTCTCAGCATCACGGTTGGATGTGCTATACAATCAGATTTAGGCAGGAAAGCTCTTATTTCCTCAAATGTTTTTGTATTTATATCATCGTCCCAATAACCAGTTTCCTCTCCATCAGCATTCATCAAAACTATGTTAGTTGCAACAACAGCATAATCAGGATTAGCATCTAAAAATGCGACTTGCTTCATCAGTCTGTCAGGCAAACTAACATCATCATTATCCATCCTGGCTATATATTCTCCCTGGGCAAGTTTCATCCCTTTATTGGGCGTATCTATAGGGCCCAGATTTTTTTCATTATGAATGAGCCGAATACGATTGTCTTTAAATGATTCAATTATTGACACACTCCTGTCGGTGCTTTTATCATTAATAATTAAAAATTCAAAATCAGTGAATGTTTGATTCAAAATACTTTCGATTGCGGCACGCAGATATTTTTCCGCATTGTACACGGGCATCAGAACAGTAACCTTTGGTTTTTTTACAACTTCCGCCATCCTTCCGGTACAATATCATTAACATTAACTGAACTATCGTTAAACCATTTTGTCGGCGCCACCACAATTTTTTCAGGATTGCGATTTAACCATGCTCCCCACCAGCTAAAACTACTATTGGCAATAATATTATGCTTACACAAACTCATCAACTGCATATCGATATAATTGAATTCTCCAATGTTGTTATCAATATACGTTGCAGGTGCATTAAAATTCATGTTTGCCTTGACCCATTCAGGTTCATCGGAAAAAATAAATAATTGGATATTATCAACTTTCGATTTTATCAGTTCAATAGCATCTGAATAATACGCATCACTGCATATTCCGTGAAAACTGCTCGTTTCTTTATGATGAATATAATCTCCTCTGCGGATATGCAGGCTTAAAGAGTTACATGAAGCAATTATATCAGCTACGTCCCTATTTAAACCTTGCAAGGGGTTTTGGAAAATAAAATCTTTCCGGATTATATCTTGAATAGGAAGAAAATATTTCTCTGTTTGCCAATACCCTATTAATAACGAATTTTCAGGTGCATTTAAAATCTCCGCATTATATCCATGGGTCTTTTCGCCCATTATATGATAAGGAAAACTAAACGGAAACATCCGTTGAATTCCTTTTTTTAGCTTGCTTTTCTGAACAGTTGTAAACTTATTTAAATCTTCTGAGGTTGCAATCTGAATATCGGAAGAAAAAACATCCAGTTCAAATTTCCTGCTTATGTGGTTGCTATTTTTTTCATCCAAGAATGAAACATCCACCTTCAAAGCATTATTCCGGAGCAACGAAACTCTTCTGCCAATTGCATATTGGAACATCTGATTCCCTAAGCCACCCATCAACTTTACAATGATCATACTTAAAATAATTCCATTTTAAAGATACGTTTATTGAGGCTACTGTTGTATAATCTTACTAAAATACGGGTGAAAATCATTTTCCTGTTTACAGCAGAAATAATTTTTTTATAAAATACTTCCTGTTTTGCCGGAACAGGAATAATAGAGGCCAGTTCTGAAAAACTTTTAACCTTGAATTTATTAAATAGCAATTTAAAGAACAGCGAAAATCTACTTTTTTTAATAGTAGTGCCACTTTCCAGCAACTTATTAAAAAGAATGCTGTATTCTTTAATTTGAATTTGCTTATCATTAATTACAGCCTGTGTTATTTGTCCCTCTGCGCCATCAGTTGTGCAAATAAGTGATTCATTACAATATGCAACCGACCTGTGATGATTTAAAACCCGGATATAGAAATCTATATCTACCAGCCATTTTAAGTTCCGGTCGTATTCCATATTGATATCCCTTCTATATATAATAGCGCTTGGGCCACCAATCACATTGCGGAAGAACAGGAGATCAGGTTCTGTTTGAATCCTTTCCAACTGTTTCGGTAAGCAGCTAAAAGTTTGCTTTTCATTCGTTGCAATACTCCATACCTGCGAGGCTGAGAACCCGAAATAAGCTTGCGGATTCTTTTCCATTAGTTCCACATATTTCTCAAGGCTTTTATCGGATATAAAGAAATCATCTGTATGAAGTATTTTAATATATTTTCCTTTGGCAATACTAATACCATAGTTCCAGTTGGCAGGAGAGCCCAGAGGAACAGGGTTATGCATATATTTTAATTTATTGTTAAAATCAAATTCATTGAGCAAAACTTCTACAGCCTTATCCGGAGAATCATCTGTAATGATAAGTTCAAAGTCCATGAAAGTTTGGATACGAATTGACTCTAGCACCTTTCGAAGAAGTGTAATTTGCTTATAAGCAGGTATGCAAATTGACACTTTAGGATTCATATATCATTTTACATTTTAACCTGTACAATAAACTCATTCCGGTAGAATATGCCCTGCATAAAAAATACGGCATATACCTGATTAACCAGGCAAATATATAGCAACGCATAAGCCTTGTTTCGTGGTAAAGCAATTTTGCCTTGTCCATGCTGAGTTGCTTGTTACCCTTGTAACCCGCAAGTATTTCCCTTTCCAGAAACCAGATATGGTGATAGATCTTTGGCCTGATAATTTTCCGGTATTCTTTTTTGTCAATTACCCAATTAATTTTCAAACAAACCTTCAATCCATGCAGGAACATTTTGAATAGATCGCGGCTACGGCTATCTTCATGCGTCCTTACTAATGCATCCGTATTCTTTGTATCATCAAACTGAAAACAAAGCCCTGCTAATGCGCAACGGGTCCAAACATCCCAGTCTTCATTGAACCATATTTGCTCATCCCACATACCAACCCTGTCAAAAACTGTTCTTTTGATTATGGGAGAATCCACAACCATAATATTTCCCCGCAGCAAGGGCAGTACAATTGCATCTCCTTGCCCGCTTACTTTCCCATTCTTCCAATATTTATCATCATTTTCCTTTATCTCTAATTGCCCATCCTGTCTTCGTGAAAAATATTTCATATTGCCATAAACCAAGTCACACGGATTCTTTAAGAATATTTCAACTTGTACTTTTAGTTTATCCTTTTCTATTAAATCATCAGAATCCAGAAATTGCAGGAATTCTCCCTTAGAAACTTTTATACCAAGGTTGCGAGCTGCACAGGGACCTGAATTATTCTGATAAACATACTTAAACCGGGAGTCCTTCTTTATATAAGCTTGTACAACTTCTTTAGAATTATCCATTGAGCCGTCATCAGCTACTATACATTCCCAGTTTGAATAACTCTGACTTAGTATACTATCCAAAGCTTCCGATAGGTATTGCGCGCCATTATAACATGGAATTACAACAGATACCAAAGGGCTATATGGTTTCGTTTCCTCAGCCATTATTTTCACTATTTGTCAGCAACAAATCCCGGTACAATTTCACAAACTTTTCCTTACTGAAATTTTCATTTGCGTACTGATGTGCCTTTTGGGATATATCTTTCAGCTTTTCTTTACCGGAATTTAATTCCCGGATTGCTTCCACAAAATCATGCACAATATCTTCCTCCCTGGTTGATGAAATTAACATCCCGTTTTCATGGTTAATTATATGGTCCTTTATCCCTCCAACATCAGTAGTAATAACTGCTAATCCATAAGCCATTGCTTCCATGATCACCATAGGAAAGCCTTCGCGGGTGGAGGTCAATACTAAAATATCCGATGACCGATAAATATTCTGCATTTCTTTTTTATCGCTTACCAATCCGCGAAATTTACAATATTTCATTTCAGCCGATGATTGAATATTTCCCATATCTCCTACCAATTCAAATTCTGCGTTTATATTTTCATGCGCAATTTCAGAAGCAATTCTGCCAATCAAATATATCCGCTTTTCTCTACCATTACGCCCCACATAAAGTATTTTTAAATTTTTATTTTGCGGTTTGCTAATGATCGAAGGTACTTCCGTAAAATTTGAAATAAACATGATCCTGTCTGCAAGGGCATCGCCTTTTTGGTGTTCCCTATAGAGCATTTTAAAATCCCCGATCGTTTTTTTTGTTATCACAACACGTCTATCAAGCCTTTGGACAAAAGGCAAACTCCAGTATTCCGCTCCTTCCTCCCCTTTATGTACGAATGCGTGAATCAGGTCTATACATTTTACGCTTTCAGCAAAATAAGGTACTAGATCATAATAGAATTTGGAATTGCAACTGAATGTTACTGCATTATTCACTCTGCCAATAAATTTTGAAATTATCTTTTTTGCCCTCTTCCCTATAACAGGATAATTGGTCAATAGTGAAATATCAACCAGTATCGCGCTCTTTTTAAAGTCTTCATAAAAGCCATTATCGCTGGAAATACCCGTAATAAAGCACACAGGCTTTTTGTCAGCCACAATCTCCATAATTTGAGCGTGTACTTTCTCAGCTCCGCCGATATGATAATAGGGAAAAAAGAAATAAACAGATGTTCTATTATTTATTCCGCTCCGGCAAAATTTTTTAAGCGCTTTAAATTGTACCCATACTTTAGAAAAACTCTGTGATCTTAATCTTGTCCAAACAGGCAGTATGGAAGGATGCAACGCATTAAGAATAAATTTAAAATAATTTATAATTCCATTTTTCAATACCCTAAAATCAAATTTGTTTATCCTTCCCTTTAATATTCTGGTAAGGAAATAGCGCACCTGAATGGAGTTCTTTTTCCGGTAAACACTTTTGCGGTTAAAGCCTGCAGTAATTGAGGAACTATGAATGCGGTATTTAACCAGTGCTTCGTTTATCTTATAGAACTTTTCACCATCAGAAGCCATATTGAGCCACATGTCCCAGTCCTCTGAACTCTTTTGGAAAGCATTGTATCTATACTTTTTCAATAGAGATGCCCTTATCATCACTGTTGGATTCGCAATACAATTCTCATAAGGAAGCATCCGGTATATTTCTTCATGCGTCTTTGTATCTATATCTTCGTTCCAAGATCCAATTTCGTTGCCTTCCTTATCAACTAATGCAACATTCGTTGCCACTATAGATACATCCGGATCTTTTTTAAAAATTGCAATCTCTTTTT
>DATHNK010000005.1:0-2650 GCA_035486075.1 Bacteroidia bacterium | reverse complement strand
ACTTTGGCGCAGATGCCAGATACTCTAGTTTCCAAGTTAATATTGACCAGGATTTGGAAGCTATTATTACAGGAGTAAAAGATTTCAGGCAAGCCCACCATAATGGACAAACCATATTCGATGGGCATATTGGATACCAGGCTACCTCGTCGGTTAAGATTGCATTTATTTTGAAAAATATGTTTAATGTTCTTTATACCGACCGACCGGGAATGATCGACCCTCCCCGCACTTTCATGGTGCAGTCAACCATAAAATTCTAAGTTATTTAATTTTCCTTCGGTACGGAATGCTTTTGGGCGGATATGGTATATCCCACGCCCAGCGTAAAGGTATCCAGATCAAAAGCCTGGTCAGAAGAGGCTTGCCTGCCTGTTTCCTGGACAATGTTCCCCAATATATTTAATCCTGCACCGGTAGTTATGAAATTAAATGTGGGAACTGCGTGCAAATAATCTATACTGAAAAGAATAGAAATTTTAGGTTTAACTTCATAACGTGCCTCAATTCCAAAATCCATGGCAAAGGCGCTGCCAGACGATATAGCTTGCTGATAGGTTCCTCTGTTCTTTGTTGAAGAATCGTAATAATTAACACTCAGAGCAGGGATATTGGCAAACATTGCTCCTATCAGAATTCTTCCGTCAATAGTAAAATGCTTGCTGGGGTATGTAAGATATATACCAGTCAAAACAGTTTTATAGGAATATTTTCCCCATACTCCTAATACCGAGTAATGAATATTGGGATAGGTGTTTTGCGAATTTAATTCCCCCGCTAATCCTGTTTGATCGATTCCATTTGTCCCGGCATCAAATTTGAACGCAATTCCACAGTGCGAAAATATTCCGGGAAAAGCCGCGCTTAAAGAGAGTATTTGTCCGTTTGTGGCATTTCCGGTTGATTTATAATCTCCGGACGGCAAACCAAATCCGTAATTGATGGCCACATATCCATCGCGGGCATATTTGGGCGGAGCGCTTACATATGTCCTGTGCAATTTGACTGAGTCGTTTGTATGATGTTCACTTTTATTTGAACCAGCTTTTGTAGAATCTTTCACATTACTAACAGAATGTTTAACCTTGTGCTTACTCACCTTCACAGCATGGGTTGCGGTATCCTGGGCATTGCCCGACACATATAAAAAAAGTGAAAAAAGTATTAAAACCGCTGTTCTTAATTTCATTTATTTCCTGAATTACTGATTACAAAAATAATATATACCCCGTAATAACCATTTAAACTTTGAATTATTGTAACTACCCCTTTTCAGCGGGAATAAGTTTTCCGGCAATGAATCCCGTGGTCCAGGCGGCCTGAAAATTAAACCCGCCTGTTACGCCGTCAATATCCAGCACCTCCCCTGCAAAATAAAGTCCGGGGCATTTTTTGCTTTCCATAGTGTCTATGGATATGTCATTCAAACCAATACCTCCGCAGGTTACAAATTCCTCCTTAAAAGTAGTTTTTCCTTCCACTTTATATTCATCGTTCAGCAAAGTATTCAGCAGCCTGTTTTGGTTTTTCTTTCCCATTTCATCAATACTATTTTCGGGGTGAATTCCCACTTTATCCAACAGGAACATATAGAGCCTTGAGGGTAACTGAAAAGGATTGCTGTTGCTTATTTTTTTTCTCGGATGCAGCCTTATTTCATTTAGTAAAATTGATCTGGCCTCATCTTCGTTTATACTTCCCAGCCAGTTAACTTGAATGGCAAAGCGGTAATTGAGTTCTTTCAATATTCTGGCTCCCCATGCCGATAATTTCAGGATGGCAGGGCCGCTCATTCCCCAGTGTGTAATTAGCAATGGCCCTTCCGATTTTAATTTGGTACCCATTATTCTTACTGTTGCACTTTCGACCGATACGCCCATCAGTGTTTTCACAGGTTCGGTTGGCATATTAAAGGTAAACAGAGAAGGAACCGGGGGCTCTATAGTATGCCCCAATTTTTTCAGCCAGTTGAAACCATCGTCTTTTGGAGAACCTCCACTGGCAATAATTACTTTGTCGGCGTAAACGATGCCCTCCCGCAGTGCCAGTTTGAATTTATTATTTTCTTTTTCAATACCCATTATGGCTTGATGCTGATGAATTGTAATATCTAACTTTTGAACCTCCCGCATCAGGCAATTGATAATGGTTTGAGAACTGTCCGTTACCGGAAACATCCTGCCATCCTCTTCCGTTTTTAATTTAACCTTCCTGCTCTCAAACCAATTTACGGTATCGGTTGTTGTGAATTGTGCAAATGCTTTTTTAAGTTGCTTCTCCCCGCGCGGATAAAATTTCACCAGTTGTGAATTGGAGAAACAGGCATGGGTAACATTGCACCTTCCACCACCTGAGATCCTGACTTTAGCCAGCAGTTTATCCGACTTTTCATAGATGGTAACTTTTGCTTCCGGATGGTGTGTTTTAGCAGATATGGCTGCAAAGAAACCGGCGGCTCCTCCTCCAATAACTGCTATATCCATTGGTTCATCGTTTGTAAAGAGGCAGATTCAATTCCTTAGCCGCTTTCTCTGCCAGCGCCTGTCCTTCCAGGCTGAATGACCAATAGAAAAGCGCTTTTATTTTGTGATCCTTCATAATATTGGTAATGGCTTCCTTCCCAACTTTTTGGGCAAGCCCTTTGCGCCTG
>DATHNK010000004.1:0-4055 GCA_035486075.1 Bacteroidia bacterium | reverse complement strand
ATTCCGGATGGCAATTTGGTATCCCGCCGATGCAGCAGTACCACCTGTCTGTGCGACTAACCTTGCCAAAATGATCCAGCTGCCACTTGCAATAATAAATTGCAGGGTTGCGGGCCATGCAATTTTAATGACCGACTTAATTATCTCTGTATCAAATTTAAAATGATGCCTTTTGAATTTTAGAATCCCTTTGCCGTTGAATAATTTAAAACACTGGTAAATTACTCCTGAGCTTCGTCCTATAACTGTGGCGATGGCGGCACCTTTCAAGCCGAATAAATGAATAAAAATTGGGCATAAAATAATATTGATAATACTTGCAACCCACAAACTTTTCATGGCAATTGCAGCATCTCCCGCCCCACGAAAAATACCATTGATTAAAAACAAAAGCATAATAGCCATGCTGCCACCAAACATGATGCGGGTGAAAATCGCTCCGTCATGAACCACAGTACTATTGGCTCCCATTAGTGAGAGGATGTCGGGAGCAAATACAACTCCCAGTATGGTAATGAAAATGGTAACAAAAAAACAAATTATAAGCGATTGTGCGCCCGCATGAACCGCATCTTCCTGATTCTTTTCTCCAATTCTACGGGCCACTATAGCTGTGGCGGCTGTACTCAGGCCAATTGCAATAGAATAAATCAAGGTAATTACTGATTCTGTAAGGCCTACCGTGGCAATTGCATTCTGTCCTAATTTGCCTACAAAAAACATATCGACCAATGCGAATACACTCTCCAGGCTTAATTCAAGTATCATTGGAATAGCCAATAGGATTACTGCCTTGCGGATACTGCCTTGGGTGTAATCTTGTTCTTCCCCGTTAAGGGAAAGCCGGATGACCTTATATATCTTTTTCAGCACGGATGATTAACTTGAATGGGATTGCAAAATAAAGCCAAATTCTTCGCCGAAGGTAGTTCTAACTTACCGACTTAAAACCCATGAGCGGTTTTTGTAAATTCACAAACCCATTTTTAACAGAAAACCCTGTACAGATGCATAAAGTAATGTTCTATTTAAAAGGAACCAAACCAAGGTTTTGATTCTGTGCATCTCCCTGATTTTTATTTGCTGTAAAGGCACCCAAACGCCAGACTGTGCTTGCCAGGAACAAGTAAAATCGCCCTAAAACCATAGCTCACACTAGGTTTATTCTTATTTTCATAGCTTTGCAGGTCTTTATATAAAGTAAAACGAGATATATGCAAACTCTTTCAATGCGCCTTGCCAGTCTTTCGGAGTCTCAAACCTTAGCAATGACAAGACGTAGCCGGGAATTAAAAGCTCAGGGAATAGATATTATTAATTTGAGTATCGGTGAGCCGGATTTTCCTACCCCCCAGGTTATTAAAGAAGCTGCAAAAAAAGCTATTGATGAAGATTTCAGCCATTACACTCCGGTTTCAGGCTATCTGGAATTGAGGGAAGCCATTGCTAAGAAATTTAAAAGAGACAATGATCTTGATTTTGCACCTGACCAGATCGTTGTGTCAACAGGCGCGAAACAATCCATTGCTAATGCAGTGCTAAGCATAATAAACCCGGGCGATGAAGTGATAGTACCCTCGCCATATTGGGTAAGCTACCTTGAAATTATTAAACTGGCGGAAGGCAAACCTGTGATTGTGGAAGCGGGAATTGAAAATGATTTTAAAGTAACGGCGAGCCAATTAAAAAAAGCCATTACCTCACGCACCAAACTGATGATCTTCAGTTCTCCGTGTAATCCCACAGGATCTGTTTATTCCCAAATAGAGTTAGAAGAAATAGCGGAAGTCTTTGCATCGAACCCAGGCATTTATATTATTTCTGATGAAATTTATGAGCATATCAATTTTATTGGAAAGCATTTCAGTATTGGCACTATTGCATCCATCAAAGATAGGGTAATTACGGTAAACGGATTATCTAAAGCCTTTGCAATGACCGGTTGGAGGGTTGGCTATTTAGGCGGCCCTAAAGAAATTGCCAAAGCCTGTGATAAAATTCAGGGACAGATCACTTCTGCCACTTGCTCAATAGCTCAAAAGGCGGGATATACAGCTGTTTTGCTCGACCCATCTGCTACTTATGCCATGCGTGATATTTTCAAAAAGCGAAGGGACAGAGTACTAGAACTGATGAAGGAGATTCCCGGTCTGAAAGCGAATGTGCCGGATGGTGCATTTTACATATTTCCTGATGTGAGTTATTACATAGGTAAATCGTATGACGGAACACTAATAAAAAATGCCACTGATCTGTGTTTTTATCTTTTGGATAAAGCCCGTGTGGCATTAGTACCCGGAGCCGCTTTCGGGAATGATAATTATATTCGCTTCTCATACTCAGCTGCTGAGGATGTTTTGGTGGAAGCATTAAAACGGATGAAAGAATCGCTTGCAAATTTGAAATAACCGCAACGTGAATCCCGCAGAGCTAAAGAAAATATTCGATTCGTTCAATAAGCTGAAAGTCCTTATTATTGGCGACCTGATGGTAGATGTTTACTATTGGGGAGACGTGAGTCGCATATCACCTGAAGCACCTGTGCCAATAGTAGCTGTAAGCAAAAAGGAGAGCCGTATGGGTGGTGCCGCTAATGTGGCTATCAATATACAGGCTATGGGCGCTACTCCTATTTTATGTGGTGTAATTGGTGATGATTCAAATGGAGAGAAGTTGTTGAAAATATTAAAGGAGAAAAAACTTCCTACAGAAGGTATAGTGGTTTCGGAAGACCGCCCTACCACTACTAAAACAAGAATCATCAGCAGCAATCATCACATAGTAAGGATTGATGATGAAACGGATGAATATATAGGTGAAGAACAAACAAAAAAACTGCTGGAGCACATAGAGAAATTTATAAAGAAAGGCGAGGCCGATGTTATCATCTTTGAAGATTATGACAAAGGCGTCATTTCTGCATCCCTGATTAAGAAGGTTGTTTCGCTTGCAAAGAAGTACAATATTCCAACCGTGGTTGATCCCAAAAAAAGAAACTTTACAGAGTATCATGAAGTAACTTTATTCAAGCCTAATTTGAAAGAGTTGAAAGAAGGGTTGAAAGTAGAGGTGCAGGGAGGAGATATAAAGCAAGTACAGGCTGTGACTGAACGACTCCGTAAAAACCAGAGAATAGCTAATGTACTTGTTACCTTGTCCGAGTACGGAGTATTTATAAATTCTGAGAAAGAAAAGAAATTAGTCCCTGCACATATACGTAACATATCGGATGTTTCCGGTGCCGGAGATACCGTAGTAAGTATAGCCGCATTGTGCAGTGCTTTAAATCTTCCTCCATTGGATATTGCTTTTCTGTCAAACCTTGCTGGCGGACAAGTATGTGAAAAAACAGGTGTTGTTCCGGTAGATAAAAAGCAACTTCTGAAAGAGGCCCTTCAATTCATGAATGGAAATAAATGAGCGCAGCTTCGCCCATAATACCCTATAATGACCTGAACCTTGGGAAAAAGGAGCAGGTGAGGAAAATGTTTAACACCATTGCCGGGCGGTACGATTTTATGAACCGGCTCCTCACTATGCGTATTGATGTTTTATGGAGAAGAAAGGCTGTCAGCCTCATCAAAAAATACCCCCACGAGAACATTCTGGATATAGCTACCGGTACAGGAGATTTTGCGATAGAGTTTGCTAAACTTTCTCCTGCCAAAATTACCGGGGTAGACATAGCAGAAAAAATGCTTGATATAGGCAGGGAAAAGGTGAAGCAAAAAGGCCTTTCAGGTAAAATTGAAATGATAGAAGCAGATTGCGAGAACCTTCCGTTTGCGGATAATACTTTTGATATCACTAGTTCGGCCTTTGGGGTACGTAATTTCGAAAATCTGAACAAGGGCCTGTCTGAAATGTTAAGGGTTCTAAAGCCGGGTGGGCGGGTAGTGATACTGGAAGCCTCCGAACCTTCCAGGAAGTCGCTGAAAAGATTTTACAAGGCATATATGAGCAAAATATGCCCGGCTATAGGTGGAGCATTTTCAGAAAATAAGGCGTATGACTATCTTAACCGGTCGGTAGCGGCGTTTCCGTCCGGTAAGAAT
>DATHNK010000003.1:0-2744 GCA_035486075.1 Bacteroidia bacterium | reverse complement strand
ATTTCAATAATTCGTTCTCTTTTTCTTTTCCCGATTCTTTCAATGAAAGATGAATGTATTCGCCTGCTGCATAACAAGTAAGAATATCGGCATTGGTGCGGATGTCTTTCAACAAGTCATGCATATCGGAAGACTTGACTGCATAAAGTTTTTCAGGGTATGCTTTAATAACATTGGCGGGGGTGTCCATGGATAATATTTTGCCTCCAAGTATTAAAGCAATACGGTCGCAAAGTGTTGCTTCATCCATGTATGATGTAGAAACCAAAATTGTTATTCCCTGTGCTTTCAGACGTTTCAGCATTTCCCAAAATTCTTTTCTGGAAACCACATCCACACCCGTTGTAGGTTCATCTAGAAACAATACCTCGGGTTTGTGTATCAGGGCACAGCACAACGCAAGTTTTTGCTTCATTCCACCCGATAATTTACCGGCCCGGCGGTCTTTGAAAGGCTCCAGCATTACATAAATATCCTTTATCAAGTCATAGTTTTCCTTTATGGTTGTCCCGAAAACAGTAGCAAAAAAGTTCAGGTTTTCTTCCACAGTAAGGTCCTGGTAAAGTGAAAATCTTCCGGGCATGTAACCTACCATGCCTCTTATTTTACGGTAATCTTTTACAATATCATTTCCAACAACTGTTGCTGTGCCTTTGTCGGGTATGAGCAAGGTAGTGAGCATGCGGAATATAGTTGTTTTGCCTGCACCATCAGGGCCTATCAAGCCAAACAACTCGCCCGCTTCCACCGAAAATGAAATATCATCTACTGCCAGTGTAGCTCCTTTGTTGTAGGTTTTGGTGATGTTATTTAGTTGGATGGCGCTCATGTTTTCCTGTTCTATGGAAGGATGTAAAATGCGAGGGTCAGCAACAAGCCAAAGATGATTCCTATAACGATCATTCTCCATGCCTTGATGCGGTCTTTCTTAAAATTTTCTTTATGAAGGACACTATACGTTTTTCCCATATCCCCAAAATTAAAAACACCCTTTAATCCGAATGCGACGCAAAACTTAAAATACCATTGCTGAAAGCTTACCCCCATAGCCGCAGCAGGAAGGAACAGAAGTAACCGCCAGGTTTTTGGAAGATCAAACTTTAACATCATAATAATTAAAGCTATCCCAAGTAATGAGTAATAAAAGGCGGCATTTCTCCTTGCTTTTAACTCAGCAGGGCCTATATTGCAGGTCCCGGGTATGTATTCAGCCTTCATATTCATAATTATATGGCCTCTTTTTGGGTTTGTATGTATGCTTTGAAAAGAGAAATTAATGCGATTGCAACAAGCACAATTCGTAGTACACTTAAAATATTAAAAAGAATCACCTTGCCGGGAATTACATCGGCATATTTAGCTATATCGCTAAAACTTTGTTTGAAATTGATCTGTGTCAAGATGAATAGAGTAATTGCCAATGACAGTACTTGAAATATACTGGCCCATTTCAACCGGTTTTTGAGTAGCGGTTTAAGTTTAGGAGTTTTGAAAAATAAAGCTACCAGGATAAGCGTTCCCAGCCCGACCCAGGGTGTATAATATGCCAATGGGCTTATAATGGACGTGAAACTCTTCCAAAACAGCATTCGGTCCATAGAAGTATCTAAGAATTTGGGGCCATAGACAAGTCCTTCATAAAGGATGCCAAAAAAACCAAGCGCTACTCCGAAAAGTGAAAATAATAATAGGTTGTTAAATAGTTTGGTTTTCATGCTTTCTATGGTCATTAAAATTTTACTTCTCCGTACATCCCTATTTTCAGGTAGCCATCGTTTATAACTCTTACTTTAATTGCATAAACTAAGTCGGCACGCTCATCTTTGGTCGGTATTGTTTTTGGTGTGAATTCCGATTTATCGGAAATCCAATAAACAGTACCTGAATAATCCCTGTATTTATTAGAGCCTTCATCGGAGCGAACTTTTACTGCTTGTCCAAGTTTTACGTTGGTTAGTTGTGAACCTGTAATATAGGCTCTAAGTATAAGGGTATCTGTTTCCGCAATTTTATAAAGGGCTTTGCCGGGGCTTACTATTTCATGGTTTTCGCTGTATTTGGTCAGAACAGTTCCATGGATCGGGTTTATGATCTTGCATTTTTTAAGCTGATCGTCGATCTGGTCGATCTGGCGTTGAAATGGGGCTACATCCTTGGCAATTGTAGTGGATGCAATTCCGAGTGTTGATTTTTGTGCTTCAATTTGCTTTTTGATCATATCCACCTGGGTATTGGCATCATCCAATTGCTGTTGGGTAGCAGCATTGGCTTTCACCAAATTTTCCATTCTTTTCTGATTTATTTCAGCTTCAGAAAGTTGAGATTGCAGGGATGCAACCTGCACAGGAATATTGGGCTGCTGGCTTGTTGTGGATGCTATCTGGGCTTGCAGCTGTTGTTTCTTGAAATAGAGTTGTGCGCTGTCCACATAACCGATCCACTGATTTTTATTCAGCGTTTGGCCTTCTTCCACATCAAACTGCATAAGGGTTCCGGAAGATTCGGTAGATACAATGGTTTCAACTGATTCAAAAGCTCCCGCTGCATCCCAATCATTCTCGCTGTTGTGGCAGGAGGTGGAGATGAGTACCAGAGTAGCTACTGTTAAAATGGATGTTACTTTCATCGTTTTTTGTTTAGTATTATTTAATTTCCTGTTGTATTCTGATAACTGTATTCGGCCAGCAATAATTGCACCTGGTGTAGCAACAAGCTTTGTTTTGCCTGGTCTTCGGCATCCAGTT
>DATHNK010000002.1:0-8021 GCA_035486075.1 Bacteroidia bacterium | reverse complement strand
ATAACTTCTGCTGCTTTTGGGTGCCCATATTTATGAGCCCACGCCATATCATTGAGACAATCAAATCGCTCACCCAATTTTGCTTGATTTATTCCACGCATAAAATAAGCCTCAGCAAAATCAGGTTTAAGTTTAATTGCTATAGTATAATCTTGAATAGCTTCATTGGCAATACTAATTTCTGATTCAGCATATTTTTTTGACGCAAACAACTGACCTTTCACATTCCCTCTGTTATAATAGTTTTCTGGGTTTGCATCGTCAAGTATAATTGCTTTATTGAAATCCCAAATAGCATCATTAAAATTACCTAAATTAGCATTTGCAATTCCTCTATTAGCATAAGCCTCTACAAAAAGAGGCTCCAGTTCAATTGCTTTTGAAAAATCCAATAGAGCTCCTTTAAAGTCCCCATGTCTACATCTGACTAAACCTCTTTCCTGATATGGCAAAGAGGTAGGCGCCATTTCAATCATTTTTGAAAGCATCTGAAATTCTTCAGAGTTTTCGACTGAATTAGAGCCAAACATTTTTTTGATGAATCCCAACATAGCTAAAACATTCAAGGTCAAACATACAAAATTTATTTGTGCTCAGTACCCGAAGCTGCACTTCGTGGGCGAGTAACCTTTTTAGCCTTACTTTAAATTAAATTTACGGAAACGATTTATAAAATGTATGTCGGTGACCTAAACACACAAGAATTACTTTGGGGTTCCGTATTACCAATCCCATACGATAATTCTCCATTACCCGTATGCGGTAATGAACATCAAATTTTTTAAGTTTTTTCAGATTTGGAATTTGCGAAATATCTTTTGCCTGCTTTATTTGCCACAATACCTTTTGCACTTCTGTTGCCAGTTCACGGTTCGCAAGCCTGCTCAAATCGCGGTAGAAGCTACCTTTGGCTTTTAGCTCCATGTTTTTCCAGCAATTGATAAACCTTTTCCATCGGCACATCTTCGCTTTTCATGCCTTCATTAATCCATCTTGCCAAAACCTCGTCTTCCAATTCTTCTTCAGTTACCACCTGCGATTTGAACTTCAATTTTTTCAACATGGATAAAAAAAATGATTCTTCTTTTTCAGGTATTGTCACTATAACAGTTTTCATGATTTACTTAATTAGAATGATACAAATATACGCAAAAATAACTATATTCTAAATCCCCGTTACAACCCTTCCAAACACCCCGAGGGGTAATTTGAACCCCGAAGTGGAAGGTAAAAAGAGTTCCCCTGTTTGAAGGTTTTTGTAGTTTTTCTTAAGGAGATTTTCAATAATTAAGGATGAAAATCCGAGGGAGTATGTATTTAGAATTAGCATATGCTTTTCGGGCGCTAAAATTTGAAGAACAGAATTCACCATTTCGTTCAGGTTATCCTCCAACTTCCATTGTTCTTTATCGGGCCCGTGTCCGTAAGCGGGTGGGTCCAAAATAATGCCTTGATATTTGCTTCCGCGTTTAATTTCGCGTTTCACATATTTCATGGCATCTTCAATCAGCCAACGGATATTATCCAGTTTAGATAATTCCATATTATTCTTTGCCCAGCTTACTACTTGTCTTACCGAATCAAGGTGCGTAACATCTGCTCCGGCTGCTTTCGCGGCTAATGACGCGCCACCTGTATATGCAAACAAGTTTAAAAAGCGAGGTTTCTCGGCTCCTTTAAAAGAAGATAGGTTTTGATAAATATAATCCCAATGCACGGCCTGTTCGGGAAAAATACCAACGTGCTTAAAAGATGTGAGCGATAATTTGAATCGAATAGTTGGTCCATTAGGCAGATTGTATGCCACCTCCCAATTATCGGGCATGGTTTTCAGTTTCTCCCAATTCCCCGCATAGCTTGAATGTGGCATAAAACGGACATGCGCTTTCTTTTGCCAATCGCTCTGACTTAATGCGCTATCCCAAACTGCCTGTGGCTCGGGACGAATAGTAATATATTGCCCGAAGCGTTCGAGCTTTTCAAAGTTGCCGCAATCAATTAATTCGTAATCGGGGAAGTTATTTGGTGATAAGAAGTCCATGTAATTAGAGATGATTTATAAGAGATAAGTGATGAGCGAAATTACAGCATTTGCTTATATCTCATCACTTATATCTTATCTCTATTAGTTCGTGTGTTCGTTTCTTTCTATGTACTCAATAATCTTTCCCGCAATATCATTGCCCGTAGCTTTTTCAATACCTTCCAGCCCGGGAGAGGAGTTTACTTCATTCACAATATAACCGCGTTTGGTTGGAAGCATATCAACACCTGCAATTCCTAAACCAAGGTGTTTAACTGATTTTACAGCCAACGCTTTTTCCTGTGTAGTTAATTTCACCACTTCTGAAGTTCCACCTCTATGCAAGTTGGAACGGAAATCACCTTCAGCGCCTTTGCGGCGCATAGCGCCTACTACTTGTCCGTCTACTACAAACGCACGGACATCGGCTCCATCGGCTTCTTTCACAAATTCCTGTACCAATATATTTACCTGCACATCTAAAAAGGCCTCTATTACAGATTTGGCAGAGATTCGTGTTTCAGCTAAAATTACGCCTAATCCCTGTGTGCCTTCCAAAAGTTTAATGATAACGGGTATTCCGCCCACCTGGTCAATTACATTATCTACATTTTTCGGGGAATATGCGAAAGCCGATTTGGGTATTGGAATGCCAGCTTTTGCCAGCAATTGCAGGCAACGCAGCTTATCCCGCGAGCGTACCAATGCCTGTGATTCCACGGCTGAAAATATCTTCATCATTTCAAACTGGCGAACTACCGCCGCTCCGTAAAACGTTACAGATGCACCAATGCGGGGAATGATAGCATCCACACCTTCAACTTCCGTACCTTTATAAAACACGTGGGGCTTGCCTTGCTCAATAACCAATACACATTTCAAATGGTCGAGTACCACCATTTCATGCTCTCTTTTTACGCCCGCTTCTACAAGTCTTTTGGTGGAGTAGGAGGCAGGGCTCCTTGATAATATCGCGATTTTCATACTGTATGTTTGTTCCTATAACTCAACAAACATACGGAAAAAATAAGAAATCGCAATTTTACGGGAATGTTAAATAAAAGTATTATCCCTAAATTGCGTCTTTTTAAACATGAACGACTTTTACGATATGATTTATGAAGTGGTGCGCCAGATACCAAAGGGGCGGGTGACTTCTTATGGAGCCATCGCGAAATACCTTGGTTCGGCGCAATCATCGCGGATGGTGGGCTGGGCCATGAATAACTCACATGCGCAGAAACCTTATGTACCAGCCCACCGGGTTGTAAACCGCAACGGGGAACTTTCTGGTGCGCATCATTTCCCGCCTCCGGGTATGGAAGCCTTGCTTAAAAAGGAAGGAATAAAGGTAAAGAAGGAGACAATCGTCAACTTTAATAAGGTGTTTTGGGATCCGGAAAAAGAGTTGAAAGTGTAAAGACAATGGAACGCGGATGACGCTGATTGTTTATGATAACACAGATTTAAAAATCTTAATTAATCTTATGCAATCCGCGTCATCCGCGTTCCATGTTCTAATAAACCATGTCATCTGCGTTCCATTGCTTAACTTTGCCAAAAATCTAGAATTATGATAACCGAAGAACAAGTAATAGAAGCCCTTAAAAACGTAATAGACCCCGATTTCGATAAAGATATTGTCACCCTCGGAATGGTGCAGGATTTGAAAATTGACGGTAAGAAAGTCAGCTTTACCGTGATGCTTACAACGCCCGCCTGCCCTATGAAAGAAATGATTCACAAAGCCTGTGTGAACGCCATTATATATTATGTAGATAAGGAAGCGGAACCTAATGTAACCATGAGTGCCAAGGTTACTTCCAAAAGAGAAATTAAGAAAGAAGGAGTGCTTCCCGGAGTGAGAAATATTATTGCTATAGCATCGGGAAAAGGTGGAGTAGGTAAGTCTACGGTTGCATCTAACCTGGCTGTGGCACTGGCGCAACAAGGTGCGAAAGTTGGATTGTTGGATGCTGATATATATGGCCCATCTGTGCCGATGATGTTTGATGCCATACAGGAAAAACCTTTACTGGAAGACCGTGACGGCAAAACATGGATGATTCCATTGGAGCATTATGGAGTGAAATTACTTTCCATTGGTTTCTTTTTGAGCGATACCCAAGCGGTTGTTTGGCGCGGACCTATGGCGAGTAAGGCATTGATGCAACTGATTAATGATGCAAGCTGGGGCGAGCTCGACTACCTTATTATTGACTTGCCTCCCGGAACAGGTGACATACAAATCTCGTTGGTTACCGGAGCACAAATTACCGGGGCAGTGATAGTAAGCACCCCGCAAAATGTGGCTCTGACGGATGTTCGCAAATCCATTGCAATGTTCCAGCAAAAAGGAATTAATGTGCCGATATTGGGCATCGTGGAAAACATGGCATACTTTACTCCTGCCGAATTACCCAACAATAAATATTTCATTTTCGGGAAGGACGGTGCCAAGCACCTTGCAGAAGAATTAAAAGTGCCATTCCTCGGACAGATACCATTGGTGCAAAGTATTTGCGAAGCAGGCGATGCCGGAAGGCCGGCCGTATTACAAAACGATACTCCCCAAGCATTGGCGTTTAATGAACTGGCAGGAAACTTAGCCCAACAGGTGGCTATTGCGAATGCAAAGAAAACGGAGAAGCAGGTGGAGTTGGTTTGAGTTAAAAGTAGAAAGGTGAAAGTATAAAGGAGAACGGTCATGCTGAACTCGGTTAAAAAAGTATTGCTCATTTCAACAATTTTATATTCCGTTAATGCTTATTCGCAAGATAGTATTAAAGAATGTGAACTACCTCTATGCACAATTCAAAATAATGACTTTAAGGCAATCCTCGATAGTTTTTTAATAAATGAAAATAAGTGTTATTATTATAGTGATAAGTTAGTTATATGGATAGCTCTATATAAAAAATCAGGCAAGCACCACAATCAAAATTATATACATATAGAGGCAGTTCCAGATACTAATTTAGCGTTTGGAATATCAAACGTAGGATATTGCATGTATAAAAACCATATAGTTTTATTTTTCAGTGATACTTGCTCCGGCATTTACACAATTGGAATGAATAAGAAGAAATTCAAATATTCCGAATCTCATCTTCCAGGAATGCTTGATGGTCCGGAAACTCGCTGGGGGTACTATTATAATATTCGTAAGAATAAATTTAAACTTGCGGGCAAAGGGAATTGTGATAATGATTGGGGTAAAACTTCCCGTTAAGTATTAAGTTTCTTCACTGTTACTCCTCACTCCACCCTCATCCTGAAACACCTGTTTGCAAACTTAATTATTGCATTTAAAGTTTCTTCTTGGGCTTCGTAAAAGCCCATGTGTCCTGCGTTTTCAAGTATTAATACTTCTTTATCTGCGGGCGTTTCTGTTTGCGGTAGCATGGTTTCCAAATTCAGTATTTTATCTTTTTTGCCGTAGATAAACAGCACAGGGTATTGGGCAAAGCGCAAAATAATTTCACGGTCCTTGCGGTTTTTCATGCCTTCGGTAGCAGCTACCAATGCACGGGCAGAGGCGGAGTTGGCTATCTCCTGGACTTTCTTCAAATACAGCCCCAAACCCCTAAAGGGGCTTCCCGTATTACCTATAGCGCTATTCAAAGCCCCTTTAGGGGTTTGGGGCTGCGGCGCAAACAAATTCCCAACAAATACTTTTATAAAACTTTTCCTTTTTTTCTTAATGGTTTCAACGCTGCGTTCGCGGTCAATTTTCTTTTCGTCTGAGTCTTTATAAGAGGAAGAATGAAACATTACAAATCCTCTTAAATTATCAGGGAAAAGCTCGCCAAAAGCCAATCCTGCGTAGCCGCCCATAGAGTGCCCGATTAAAATATATCTGCGCAAACCAAGGTTATCCATTACCTCTTTTACACATTGTGCCATCAGTTCCATCGAGTGGACATAGCCGATATTTTCACTTTCTCCAAAGCCGGGTAAATCAAGTGTGATAACACGAAAGTGCTTGGCAAGTTCAGCGGAAAATTCTTCCCATACATTTAAGTTAAATGGAAAGCCATGAACCAATACAAGGGCTCTGCCTTTGCCTTCATCGGAGTAGCGGATTTTTGCTTTACGGAATGTGGTGTAACCTATCATAGTTTAAAGACAATAGAACGCGGATGACGCGGATTGTTTATGATGAAAACGGATTAAATACAAATATTCAGATAACATAAAAAAATCTTAATTATTCTTAAGCAATCCGCGTCATCCGCGTTCCATTTTTTACGAATTCATCAATTCTTCAATCTCCTCCGCCTCAATTGGTATATTACCCATCAAATCAACATTTCCTTTTTCGGTAATCAGGATATTGTTTTCAATGCGCACTCCAATCTTTTCCGCAGGAATATAAATACCCGGTTCGCAGGTAAATACATTACCCGCTTGCATTGGGCTCTGGAAGAATCCAACATCATGCACATCCAAACCAAGGAAGTGCGAAGAGTTATGCATATAATACTTTCTGTGTAAAGGATTTTTTGGATCCTGTTTTTTTACTTCTGATAATTTCAACACCTTTAGTTTTATTAATTCTTCGGTCACTAATTCGCCTACAGCAGTGTTGTATTTTGTGAAAGTATTTCCTTTTACCAGCATTTTGGTTGCGGCTCTCTGTACCCTTAATACAGCATTGTACACAGCTTTCTGTCTCTTGGTAAATACACCGTTTACAGGAACTACTCTGGTCATATCGGAAGCATAGTTGGCATATTCAGCTGCTACATCCAATAATAGCACATCACCCGCTTTGCATTGTTTGTTGTTAAGTACATAATGCAACACACAACTGTCCAAACCTGATGCGATGATGGGAGAGTATGCAAATCCCCTGGAACGGTTCCGCACAAATTCATGAATCAGTTCCGCTTCAATTTCATATTCCCAAACGCCCGGTTTAACAAACGGTAACAATCTGCGGAAGCCCATTTCAGTAATGAAGCAAGCGTGTTTTATAAGGTCTATTTCTATTTCTGATTTTATGGAACGCAGCTTGTGCATAATAGGTGCGCTTCTTTCATAGCGGTGTACAGGATAATGTTCCATGCACCATTTTACAAACCTGGCTTCACGGGTTTCTACTTCCACTATGGCACGGGCATGTTCATTGGTATCTAAATATACTCTCCGGCATTGGCCAATAAGCCCCCTGAAAGTTGTTGCAAACTCCGACAGCCACCTTACTTCCTGAATTCCGGAAGCATCCCGGGCTTCCTCTTTTGTATATTTATGCCCTTCCCAAACGGCAATACGCTCATTTGTTTCCCGCAGGAAAAGAATTTCCTTCATTGAGTTATCTTTTGCATCGGGATACATTAACAGTATGGTCTCTTCCTGGTCAATTCCGGTGAGCCAGAACAGATCGCTGCTTTGAACGAATGCCAGGCTGCCATCGGCATTAGTAGGCATAATATCATTGGAATTGAAAACTGCCAGTGAATCAGATTTTAATTCTTTGGCATAACGTTTACGGTTTTCAATAAATAATTTGGATGGGATCTTTGTATATTTCATGTTTTAAATTTGTTCTTCGTGTTTTTCTAAATGAATTTTATGCAAGAAGCGATGGACTACAGGAGCCAAAAATATACTAATATTAGTAATAAATGCCACTCCGCTGAATAAAGCATAAGCGGATGAGAATAGTTTGCCTGAAACATTTTCCACATTAGCCACAGGCCCCATACCCGATAAAATCATGGATGCATTATGAATGGCATCGATCCAAATTAAATGTCCGATATAATGATAGCCAAATATTCCAATAAGCAAACAAACAACAGTAGCAAAAAACGCAATTGCAGCCATTTTCAAAAGCCTGTTCATAAATACTTTTCTGGATGCTAAGGGTTGGTTTTTATTCTCAAACATTTTATTTTTTGCGTCATTAAAAGGATTGACACAAACTTACAGAAATTATGCTAATTGGGTATTGATGCGGAAAAACCCTTCAAAAATCCGTAATTTGCCATAA
>DATHNK010000001.1:0-3780 GCA_035486075.1 Bacteroidia bacterium | reverse complement strand
TGAAAGAAACAACTTTTGTAAACGGCAAAGCCCAATCGGTTATCGAGCGGAAGCTGGAATATTACTGATAATTATTGTGGAACTTCGCTATCTACTATTAATTTTTTTCTTGATATGCTTGGTGGTTTTGTCAAGGGACTTATTAGTTATTACCATGATAAATAAAATTACACCGGCCTCAAAAATATTCACAATTACCAGGTGGCAACTGTAATATGTTGCGGTAACAGAGGTAAGCCATAGATATACAGCAAAATAGCATAGGTATAATACGACTTGGCTAACATTTTCCGGCCCCCATGCCCGGTGTGAATATTTTGCGACTATACTTTCCCAGAAAATTACTTTTCTGCCCGCCAAATTAGAAATTTCATCCTCCAAATGAGTAATATAGGCGGCCTTACTCATCACATCGGCTAAAAGAGATTGGCTGAAAAGAACGATTACAAATTCGATCTGGCTCACGGCAAATGCAAGTATGCCAATATATCTGTTATCAACTATTGAATGGCTGGAGTTAAGGTTTGCAAATACGCCGCCAAATATGCTAAGCGCAACAATAAAGGTGTACAAACAGTTGTGTATGCTTTTAAGGGTGGTAGTAAGTTCCACCCGTATATTCACGTTTTCACGCATCAGCAGATCAATCAGCTTATCCTTGTCAAGTTCCTTTTCCATTTTAATTTAGATAGTTATGGATCAATCCATTTTTTTAAATATTTTCTTTTAAGTAAATAATAAATAACAAGCAATAGCAAGCCCGTGTAAAATACTTTCATGGCAGGTATCTGTTCCGCTATCCAGGTATTAATGTTGGAGATGCCCTCCACCCAACGTAACTTAACTAACGCATCGAACGGGGCGCAGCATGAATAAAGAAAAAATATCCAGAATAGCTTTCCGGAATAGTTGAGCCCTTTTATGTTTTTCTCTTTCAGTATTACAGTAAACATCCAGGGGAGAATTAGCATAATGGTCATTTGCAGGCTGGCAAAACTCATGTGATACCATCCACCGAATGATAGCTTGTTATTCTCCAGGTCGATCCAGCCGGTGTATTTATCGCTCGCCCATGCCATGTGCTGGAAATAGTTAATTACAAAGGAAAGAACCAATGATATGCCTACATACAGCATAAACGGTTTTTTATACTTCCTGTAATTTATTTCGCCCCGTGTAATTAAATAGAGGTTATATAAAAAGTAATTGAACAAGGGTAAAAATATAGTGTCGCCGATATACAAGGTCGGCACTTTTAAAAGGGAAACATCGCAACGGGAATAGAACCAAAACGAATTGGTGCATAATGCAATGACGGAAAACGCTACAAAGCCTGTTAATAAAGTTAAAAGTGGAATTAGTATCTTAAACTTCATAGGTGGAAAAGGTGGAATTTATATTTGTGGTTCATTCCTGAATTTTCGAATCTTATTATATACATTCTTTTTAATGTTGGGTAATACAACCATTCCAAAAATTATTACTGTTGCGGCTTCTGGGATTTGGACCCATAAATTCCACGGGTAGTCATATTGAAATGCACAATAAACAGTTGCGGCAATAAAAGCGCCTAAGTAAAGAAAAAACATAAGAAATGCATTAAATCTCATAGCCCCATGCCAGTTATAATCAGTTCCCCTACTTTCCCAAAAAATGGTATCGACACCTACCCTTTTATTTATTTCTTCTTCCAAGTACCACATATAAGCGGCCTTTGTAAACATATCAGAACTAAGCATATAACTGTATATTACAAGGGCTATTTCTATCTGGCTTATCACAAAAACCAACAATCCAAGCATACTTGAATCAGTTTCCTGTGAATTTAAATTAATGAATAAGCCTATAGATACACCTGTGAAGGTGAAGATAGCAAAAAAGCAATTGTGAATGTTTTTTTCAACCATTATCATCTCTCCCCGGATATTCATATTTTCTTTCATCAGAATATCCGCCTTAGCCAAAGCTATTTCCATTTCCTTCTCCATGATATATTGAATTTATTTATCTGCTTGATACTTAAATTATAAGTAATATCGGTGACAATTTTTAGCATTTAAATATACAAAATATATCTTCGGAATAATATTTGTTGAATTTATTTAACATATAGTAAAAGTATGGTAAATAGCTGCAACGCAATTGCCACAGCTAACCATTCATTTTACACCTGTTTTACAGTGTGTAAAATGAAAAATAATTCAATTCATTGATAATCAGATGCTATTAAGCTTATTTTGCATACCCAATATCTCGTGAAAGTGTAAAATAGTGTAAAACGTGCATGAAGAGATGAGTGATAAGCGGAAATAGCTTCCTTTGCTCATCTCTCATCACTTATATCTTATCTCTATTTCCTGATTATATTGCTTGTATTCGCCTGTGCCAGCGGGGTCACTACAACATCGCTGATGTTTACATTGGCCGGGCGCGATGCCACAAAGTATATAACATCGGCAATGTCCCGAGCCGAAAGCGGCACCAGTCCGTTATAAACATTCTTAGCTTTTTCGGCATCTCCATGAAAGCGTACCAGCGAAAATTCTGTTTCCGCCATACCGGGGCATACGCTGGTTACACGTATTCCGTGTGGCAGCATATCTATCCGCATAGATTTGGTAAGCGCATCCACCGCAAATTTGGTGGCGCAATACACATTGCCGTTCAGGTAAGCCTCTTTCCCGGCAGTGGAGCCGATATTGATAATGTGTCCTTTTTGGTTCTTTATCATCATGGGCGCTATGCAACGGGTGACATATAAAAGCCCTTTTACATTGGTATCTATCATTTTTTCCCAGTCTTCAATATTGCCATCCTGTATTGGGCCGAAACCGCTCGCCAGCCCGGCATTATTCACCAGCACGTCAATATTCTGCCATTGCGCCGGCAGGCTGTAAATGCTTTTCTGGGTTTCAGCATTGTTTCGTACATCAAAATTAAGGGTGAAAACCTCCACACCATATTTACCGCCAAGCTCTTCAGCCACTTTATTCAGCCGGTCCGCCCTGCGCCCTGTAAGTATCAGATCATAACCATTTTTGGCAAATTCATGAGCTGTAGCCTCTCCAAAACCTGCCGTAGCCCCCGTTATCATTACTATCTTTTTCATATCTCGTATTTGGCTGCAAAAATAGAAAATTTAGTAGTCAGTGGTCAGTAGTCAGTGTATTGAGATATGTCGCCCCTCCGGGGCTTAAATGTAATATGCGTTCTTGTTACGCAGGGTTTCACCCTGCGCTACCAAAATTGCATCCCTACGGGATTTGAAATCAATAATTTATTCTCTTATATCCTGAAAATGTACTCGAAAGCCCCGTGGGGGCGACATTTTGCTCTTATATTTAAGCTAACCGGGAAAGATGTTATTGGCTACGCCTACTGACCACCGATAACTGGATTATTTTTCCTAACTTTGTAGTGCTAAGATGCGTAACAGGGTTAAGAAGATATTATTGGTTTTTATTATTTCGGGATGCACAGTTGTATCATTTGCCGGAAATCCTGCTGCATACCTTAACTTTGCTTCCTTCGCTACTCCGCATGGCAATAGCTATTTTGAAACCTACATTTCGGTTATCGGCAGATCATTGAACTTTGTAAAAGGCGGGAATAATAAATTCAGCGCCAAGGCGCATATAACCATATCTTTTGAATGGGGCGACAGCATTGCAGCCTCTGCTAACTTTAATGTGCTTAGCCCCGAGGTCGACGATACGGTTAACAAACCAAACTTTAAAGATGCGCACCGGTTCTGGCTGAAAAAAGGTAATTATACCCTTG